>QCWC01000069.1 GCA_013114705.1 Candidatus Nitrosocosmicus sp.
TTAGTCAAAGAACATGGAAGACATCCAGTTTCCACTGATGGAGGCACATAATACCCGATGGCTTGTAAGTTTCTAAAACTAAATCACCACCTTCATTCTAATATTGAAAAAAGCCTGATTGAAAGAACTATACAGTATATAAAGTATAGAACCGAATGCTTTGACGATTATTTTTCCTGTCGAGTAAAGAATTGCAAACTAAAATATGTGAGGAACTGGTTAAATCTTTTTATCAACTATCATAACAAGGAGTTAAAATCAGTTAACTGAACACAGCCCAAATCCCCTATTGATCATGTTTTAAGTCTAAAGAAGACAACCTCAAAATGTGTTGTTGATTTATTTGAGTTATTATATGATACATACAATATCGAATATTCTGGGAGACCAGTAGTCGATATTTTGTGACTAGTATCTTCAAAAGATACCACTTAGACTATTTAATATCTAAATCCAAACGAGTGCTCTAATCTTATGTAAGGTTATTTAATGCTTTTTAATAAAAACTGTAATTTTTCCATTTTTGATCAAAGAATAGATCTCTATATCTACTATCAATTAAACAAATGTCATTTAAGCAAGGCAGATAAATGTCATATCAAACTTGATCCAAATCAAAATAATGATGCTTTCTTGAACCATATCTATTGTGGTATACCAAAGCTAAAGGTACATCCCCTCATGTCATGATTATTCTTAGCCCAAATTCTACCTCCATGAGCCTCAATAATTTTTTTACACAAATACAATCCAATACCAGCACCATAGTACGAATCAGAGGCAAATTTCGTAAATAATCGTGCTAGAATTTCTGGTTTGAGGGATTCTCCGTCATCAGTTACGTTTAATTCTACTACATCTTTAGAATGGATTCTTTTCTCACTCATTGTTAGTATTATTTTTCCTCTGTTCCTAACAAATCTCATAGAATTGTCGATTAGATTTTGGATTACCTGACTCATCCTAAATTTGTCGGCGAATACAAAATACTCTTTGTCAAAATTTCGGTATTCAAAAGTTACAACCCTGTTGTATTCAATGTTGTTAACAAAGTCTATAACGATGTATGTTACTAATTGATTGAGACTAAATTTTTCTTTATTTAGGTAAAGTATATTACCTTCGAGTCGCGTTATATCTAATATGTTTTCAGATAACCTGTGAAGTTTTTTTGCATTAGATATGGCAATACGCAACAAGAAGTTTTGATCGTTATTTTTGATTTCATTCTTTAGAATTTCTGTAATCCCTAAAATCGATTGCAAAGGGGTACGTAACTCATGAGCCACCAAATCCATAAATCTGCTCTGCATTTTGCCTTGGCCTTTTAGTTTTTCATGTGCATCCTTAAGTCGTTTATGTATTTCTGATTGATTCCAAAGGTTATTGAAAATCGCAGTAATAGTTTCAGATGTCTTGATACTTTCAACAAATACGGCCATTCCCAATGCCTGTGTAAATTTTTGTTGATTATCGTCTACTACTTCCCACATAACCGTAGTCTTGTTATCAAAAACTAGGATCCTATTAAACGATGCCATTGTCGGTTCAAGATCCTTGAATACAATATTTTGATATTTAGATTTTATTTTGTTCGTTTCATGTGCATTCTCCGAGTCCGGAATAGTTAAAACTCTTAGTTTAACCCCTTTAAACCCTAGTTCATTTAGCATTCTAAAGCCACCCTCCAGCTCAGAGCGATAAAATCCATTTGTAGAAGGAAGTAGAATGAGAACCTCCTTTTTGGCCAATGCAAATAATTCATAAATTCTGTGCATTACATCACTTGAGTCGTATACTATGTCGATTTTATCGTCTGTTTCATTTTCTATCTCGTTTATCCTTGCCTCAAAATCCATTCCATTTTTCCAAAGTTTTTCAAATATCATGCTATAGAAACTCAGATTTGCTTGATCATCATTTAGAAATAAATTGTCCATTACCATCCTGCCGTCATTAATTCTTTCAATCGTTGATGCAAAAAACCGATCTGATATAGCAAAATCAAAAGCTGGTTTCTCATGGATATGGCGTATCTTTAATCCACTTTTAGCAAGTGATCTTACTAGATCTATATCATTTTTGTTTCTAATCGATGTTAGCCACCTAACCCCTCCATGTTTGCCACTTTTTTCCTTTGCTACAATTGAATTGAAATTTTCAAAGTAATCTTGAAATTCAAATAACATTCCACCAATTGATGAATAAATACAAATGAATTCAGAGTTATCTACAAAATAAGATAGTTTATCTGCAATTTTCTTATCGATTTTAAATCTTGATGCTGATGTAGCAGGAGTAGTAATAGTAACAAGATCATTTAAATCGAGGTCATTGACTGTACCTTCATTTTGAGTTTTATAATAAACACCGTTTGAAAATAATGCTTCAAAAAAAGTATGTGAGGCTGACAAGAGGTCTTCACTATTGCTGTAAGTACCATTTAAGATAATTGTGCCGGATGTGTTGCAATTGAGTTTAATATATTCTGATTCTGAAGTTGCAATTATTCCTCTGATGTTATCGAGTTGTTTTATTTCTGTAAATGAATTAAGAATAGATTGAAAATCAGGATAGTTTTGTATAGGGCTTTTGATAATGCCTCTAATGACACCACCTTGTTTCTTTAGTTGTTCGCAGAGTTCCGAGAATTCTGGGCAAGAACCTAACAGTATTAAACCATCTACGCCCACCACGATGTCTAGTCTTGATTTAACATTTCTAATTAACCCGTACAGGCGATCGAGAGCATTTTCATCGTTTTGAATAGTTTGAACATTATCGCCCATCGTCAAAATTATTCATATTATGGTGAAACTTATATTTATGGAATTCTATTACTAATTTAAGAATCAGACTTTAATGAGTGTCATTAAATCAAATTTAAATCTGATAATCGAAATCTGTTTCTATAATACAAATCCATTTTTAAAATCCAACTCAAAATAGTAATATAATGAACTACTAGAATGAGTTGGCAACTGATGAAAATAAAAAAAATTATTCATATATTTCACAATAAATCAAAGTTCGCTTTGTTGGTGGCACCAAAAGAAGTTCAGATACACAAAGATGTAACTTGGCCTCATTTTACAGAGTTCTTTTTAGATCTCTTGTATGGTTATTTTACGCGGTTGAGTTAGACAATAATTCTACAGATTTGTCTAGATTGGCATTTATCTCATCGATATGATCTTGTAATTCTTCAACTGGCACTCGGTCTAGGATCATCTTGCGCAATTCTTCTCTCATTTGAATTTCAGTAGTTTCCATTAAAGGCCTGTCTATTTCAGCTAATCGACCCTCTACATACTCATAGTTATCTAGATAGGCCGTAGTTGCAAGCTCTTCTGCTCCTGTATAATTCTGATTGGTATATTCTATAACTGTTTGATTCAATAGACCTCTTATTACAGAAATAAATTCAAGTGGAGTTTCTGGTTCGCCTGTTCCACTTGATGTGACATTATTTGCTGCTTGCGCATGAACACTTGGTAAAACCGTTAGTGTGTCCCATATCATAACTATAGATAACAATGAAAATAAAAACAAATTTGTTACGGTCTTTTTTGTAAAATTCATAGTGTATATAACTGAAATATTTTGGTTTATTAAATTATGATGTTCATTATAATATTTGAGAATCAGGTGACTAGTCTAAAAATGTAAGAGAATGATTGGTAACGATAAAACGGTTTCTCATCTGACATTCTTCCAAATCTAATTTGGTTTTGGATAATTTTGATTGATCTGATTATCTAAAGCCTATTTGGATTAATAAACGATATTAGATAACTTGTTTCTGCTAGGTCCATAAATACTTGCGATATATCCCTCTATATTTTTGAGCTTGTCTATTCTTGCTGTAAAGCTATACTTCTAATCTATGGTCCCCTACTTTTTCAAGATCTTCCCTGGAAAATAAAGGAAGGTATCTCTAACTACTTTTGTAATGCACAAGGTGGCGGGTAAATTGTAACCATCATCCAATAAGTCAATATCCGTTAAACTATATGGGCACCAAATATTCAAGCTGAGTTTGTCTTTGTAAAAATTTGTATTGCCTGGTCGTTTATTTGCGCCTAAACAATCAAAGAATAGAAATTGAAAACAACTTGTGTGGACATTAAAGATCGTTTTATTTCGTTCGTTTAGCACAGAATTTTTTTGTCAGCGGGAAGGTCTTCTTCACTGTTCATGTGTTGATGAAATTAATTTTATCTATGGTAAAATACTATGTTTCATAATTTTTAGTGATATGCATGAGTTATGTACGTGACGATAAAAATTATACAGATCCAAGTGAATCAGGGGTAGACTCGTCTGTGCAAAGAGTAGGTGATCTGACAAATGAACCGCCAATTAACGAAGCAACCAACAAAACCATTGTGTCTAAGCTTGCAAACTTGCTTGAAGATCTCAAGTTTCCAGCTACAAAAGAGGAGATTTTGGATCACATTAACAGAAAGTCACCATCTATGGGCAATAGAATAAACGATGTATTTGAAAGTGTTCAAAATAATCTTGAAGAGGGAATTCAATATGAGAATACATACCAAATTGGACTAGCATCAAAATTAGTAGAGGCCAATGAAGTTTGAAAATTTCATGAATTCATAAACTGATTACCAACCGATAGGTTAGACTAGTGATCTAAACTAGTTAGTTTCTCTTTAGAAAACAATCTCAATAGTAACAAAACTATTTTAAAAAATTCTATTTAAGATGAACAATGGTTAATAGTCACTAATAGTTAATTCAAGTCCCTTACATATAGAATAAACGCCCTCTTCCTTAGAACACTGGAAAAAGAAGAGCCTGTTCTACTAGGGTTTGCTTATCTTTTTATTTTTATAGAATCGATATGAAAGTCCTCCTATTATGCCACCTACGACGATAATTGCGACTAGATCAAATACAAAAGAATATTCCTCATATAGGTTGCTCCATACATCGCCTATGAAGAAACCGATTGTTGTTAAAAATGTGCACCATACAAATGAACCTGCAAAAGTAAAAATAACAAACGTAGATAGTTTCATTTTTTCAATTCCAGCGGGAATAGAGACTAGTTCTCGAATTCCTGGAGCCATTCTGCCAAAAAATACAGCAGCTGAACCATGTTTATCAAACCATTTTTCAGATTTTTCTAGCTCTTTTTCTCCAATTCCAATGCGATTACCAAGTTTAAGTATCGCCACTCTCCCTATTCTTCTTGATATATAGTAAATTATTAATGCACCACAGGTTGAACCCCCTGCCCCTGCCATTGACATACCAATAACACCTTCTATAAACCCCAAATGTTTCGTAAATGCGGTAATGCCTGCCAAAGGAAATATCAATTCACTGGGAATGGGTGGGAAAAGATTTTCTACCAATGCAGCAGTAAAAACTCCTACATATCCATACTCTGCTATCCACGATGTAGTAATATTTACTATACTCGGTATCAAAGAAAGATCAGAATAAGGGTTAACATTTTCAATGCCGGACGGGTTGGCATGTAGTAAGCTTGTATCCGTACCGCGCAATTCAGTAACTGCGAAAGTAATGTTGTCTAATAAAGTGACATAGATTAGTAGAGAGAGAGTTAAAATTCCTGCAGAGGCTGAAATATACCGCATTTTGTCTTAGTTGATTGTATGAATTTTGGTTCTTAAATTAAATCTACCAATACAAAATAAATCTGAATCACAATAGTCTCTTATACACACAATGGTCTTTGACTCATACAAAATATTTTCTGGAATCAATATGTTATTCTGTATCTAATATACTATTTAACAATCTTGTCCACTGATTTCTTTCAAAATCTATTCAATGATTTGGATGATTACTTTAGACTACTTCATAAACAAAAAATAAATCTTTATTATCCCGAAATCTATCGGGAATCTACTACATTGAAAATAATATAAAACGGACCTAAGAGTCATTTATGTATATTTGCTGAGCTTAATTATTAAAACAACTGTAGATTCATTGACTAGTTTAAAAAAGAATTATTACCGATCAGTTTATTATTTTATTGGTTAATTACTATTTAACAGGAATAACACTGTAAAAATCCAATAATGAGAAAACAAAAAAAAGATTAGTCGTTTGCTTGAGCTAGGCCGTTACTTCCTGTATTGGCTTGGAATTGGAAGTTTATATTATTTCCAGAAGCTATGGAACTTCCACCTGAAATTACTTGGCTATTTTGTTTTGATTTTTGAGACTGACTAATTATTTGTTTTGCTTTGTTGTTACTCTTTTTTGCTAATGCATCTTCTGAGATTGCAAGTGGAGCCAAAACTAATGCGAGTGCTAGAACAACTGCTGTTGATACTAGTAATGTTTTAGTTGTATTCATACCTGTAAATTTTATTGTTATAATTCAATATATATTAGCTATTTTAGAGTTTTGTGTGAATATGTTCAGGTAATATTGAACAGTAAATGATCCTGGTTGATTTTTCCATTTAATAAACGTTTTGGGATCTACATAATCTCTCGTTTCTGTGACAGGTCACAAATGTATCGGTTTGTTAATTTATTTTATAGTGCCAATTAAGAGATTAAAAACAGACCTTTAATCCATAAAATACCCATGTGCAAAAAGAACAGAATTTAGGTGAAGTATAGTTTAAGGAAGTATTCCTCATACATTTGTCAGAATAGATTGTTGGTTTACCCATTATATTTTAATTCTGCTATACTCTTTAGATGTCCATTTCAATTATTCAATTAGGTGCCGAACACCTATAATTGCCGAGTTCAATCAATCTTATGAGGATGCCAATGTTAGTTATTTTTTTATCAAGCTTTACTCTATTCACTGTTGTTACTATTGATTGTGCTACTTCGATGATAGATAGAAATTATGCATTTGCTCAAAGAACACCTCTAGAGGGTGTTTCAAATACCGCAGACAAAATAATTATTGAAATGAATTCGGTTACATGTGCTCCATAATCCGATCCTTCAATTGATCAACTCAAGATTCTCATCAATTACCAAACGACAAATCCGGTTCTAGTTAATACCCCAATGGCAGGAATCATGAGGGTTTTCTATCTGACGGTTCTCTTATAAAGACTTCATCAATTCCAAAGGAATATGTAGGAGGTCAATCAGGGATTGTTCAATTTGCTACTTCTTTTAATGATCTCAGCATTCAAGACGTAAGGGCTGAGTTTTATATGTTTAGAGCTAATGATGAGACTATCTCTAACACTCTTTCAATTAATGCGTCCCTAACAAAATGACACAATGGACTAATATTGAAAATAAAAATGTAATTCGATTATTTGCTTTCCATCATGCCCTCGAAATATGACCTAAGTATTGGCATAAATTGATAATCCACGCTAAGATAATTAATTTAAAAAAAATAGTAAATAAGGATCAAAAGTATCTGAACTTTATTTACTCTTATGAAGAGGCATTAGTTTTTGCATTTGCATTTGTCATTTGGCTGGGTTATTGGTCAGTGTATCATCTATAATCGTCTTTATAAAATTTCTTGTACATTCACCGAATATAGTAGAGATATTATACAACTCAGAGCTCCAAATAAGCATTTTCTTGTTTATTTTAGGCCCGAAGAAATCAAATTGAAAAGATATAATCTAGGTCAAATAAAAGATTAGTTCTTTATCGGTACATCAAATACATGATTGATGTCATACTGTCCAATTCTTTGAACAGTGACTTTTATTTGCCAATTGCCTTCCTGACTGATGAAACTTCCAGATTTAGAGAATATCCCATCCCCTATTTTTTCCATGGTTTCAGCAAGGGGTCCTAAATTCTTTTCTGGGTTATTAAATTCCAAGAATATGTTCCTTATATTTTTGACAGCAGTTCCATTCTCATGATTAACCCCTAAAGTAAAATTATTTTGGCCGACTATAAATGGGGTAATACTAAAATTAAGAACTACGTTATCCGAAGAAGTATAGTTTTCAGTAAATATTGTGGAACGACTCATATCTAAGTTAGATTGTTGATTTTGATTTTGCATGATACTCTTATCTTCAAATGTGAACACATACGAGCCTTTAGTAATATGCCCATCATCCTTTGATAATACTGCCCAATTAACGGTGTATATTCCAGGAGTTATTTTCGATTTATCTAATGATACAGCAATGGTTTTGTCAGAATCTAGCGTCGTTAAATCATTTGTGTCTATTCTCTCATTATTTGAATTTAACACTTTTATGCTACTTGCTTTTATTTCAGGCCTTTCTGTAAATACTATTGCAACTTCGTCTGGTAATGATTGAGCCGAATCCAAAATAGAATTGGGAGTTGGGTTATAGGTAATAGGACTTGCATGTCCATATGCAGGAAAAATTGACAATGTCGTCCCTACAACAAATAGAAGAGCAAAAAAAGTACCGAGAATAACTTTCATATCCATATTTAACAAATAATTATTATATTATTTATTGTACAACATTCGAAGCATACAGATGTTTAGATACGTTTGTTCTTGATCCAGTGCTTAATCTTATTTCATGTTTTCAGTTCATTTTTTCATTTTATTCGAGTTTTGTACAATAAACGTTATAATCGAATTCAGAGCAAGTATTACAATGAAAAGTTTTCATCTCATGCTTGTTGGAATTGTAATTGCAATGTCCTTGCTAGTAACGGCGCCCATATTGCAAATGTCCTATGCACATCAAAGAGCTCTTTTTAATATAAATGGTCAAGATTATCTGTTTGTAATTGGCTCACTAAATGAACCTGTTTCTGTAGATGATAAGACTGGTGTTGAATTTAGAGCAATGTACCCGGACCCTGCCAATCCGACTGATTCTAGAGCAAACGGTACCCAACCAGCAACCGGGTTAGAAGAATCTTTAAAGGTGGAAATTTTAGCAGGTGACAAGAACTTGACATCCAACTTGGAACCATCTTTTGGAGAGCTCGGAAGTTATGAGTCTGAACCATTTTACCCGACAATTGCAACAACATATGACTATAGAATATATGGCGATATTAATGGGGCCGCATTTGATGTGACCTTCTCTTGTCAACCTTCTGGCGGTGAATCAGCTCAAGGTGATAATTCCACAGTACAAATATCTGAAGGAGTGGAAAGAAAAGCTCTCTTAGGGGGATTTGGATGCCCTGAAGATAGAATAGGTTTCCCTGAACCATATATTTCTCAGTATGAAATAAGCCAGGAGCTAAACCGAACCTCCAATTAATTTTTTGTTAAGACAAATTTACACTCATAAATCAAATTCGTATGTCGCTATCTAAAATTATCTACTTTTTTTTGGTTTTATCATTTGTTTCACTCTGCCTTGTTAATGTCGACGTAAATGCACTTGCCCAGATTGAAACTACACTTGAGAATACTGTATCTACCGAAGCTGTAACATCTGTAAATGATGCAATTTTGAAATCATTGGTAATCATATCTCAAGTAGCAGTTTTGGGGATCCTTTTTAATTACTTCATTTTTAACTGGTTTCTCAATAAAAAAAGAGACATTCGCTATAGATTTTATGAATTAAAGCAGCAAAGTGTCTGCTTTGATGTGAGAACTCTAAAAAGAGTATCTTTTGTAGTAATACTATGTTGTGTAACTTTAGTAATTTTTTCAACTTGTATAATTTTACTTCAATCATATCAACTCTCACAGACTATGGATTTGGACATTTATTCTGCGTTTGATATATTATTTAGTACTTCTGTAGGTCAGGTATGGCTGTTACGTGTTTTGACATCATTCACCATTATAGCGACGATAGTTTTGTATTATTTTACATCTAACACGAGGGCTAGAATAACAAATCAAATGAATGATGATAAACATTCTGCAAACAAAATGCATTTTTTTAGAAAAAACAAGTTAAATCAAATGTTTCTATTGGGTTTAATATCTCTGTCTTCACTTAATCTTTTTTCTAATAGTATGATTAGTCATAGTAATTCGCTATCATCGTTTTCTGTTCTTGCAGTGTCGATGGATTGGATTCATTTCATGGCGGTGTCCATTTGGATAGGCGGACTGTTTTATCTTTCATTGATTTTTTTGAAAAATATTAAGCCTGTTGAGTACGATGGTACCGTGAATAGGGCGAATTCAGTTTCTGATATTTCTAATGACCTCGTGAGTATTCATAATGTATCTATTGCATTGATGTATTTTTCTTTTGTAATTATTATTGCTCTCTGTGTAATTGGGATTTCTGGATTAATCTTAGGTTTCATGCATCTCCAGGACTTGAACTCTCTATTTGGTACATCATACGGACAAATACTAGTTCTAAAACTAGGATTAGTATTTCCATTAATATTTATAGGCCGGTACAATCAGCTCAAAATATATAAAAATACATCGCTGGTATCATTTTTGGTAAAAAACAAAGGTAATAATGACACAACAGATAGCATTTCAGACCCGTATCAACAAACTAGGGTTGAGCTATTTAAAAAACTCAATAGATCTTTAAAGATCGAATCGTTATTAGGAATAGCTGTTCTCATAGTAGCCGCATTTCTATCAGTGACCTCGCCGCCCTCTTTAGAAGCAACTGATCAAGATACATTTAATATTCAATCTAGCAATGTAAGCGAATCCGGTAGTTCTTTTTTCTTTTTACTCGTGATATCACTGGTTGTAATTATATCTATCGTTGGGGTAGTAAATTTCAGAAAGAATCAAAAACAGGTAAAAGAAATATTTGCCATTACTGGTGACGGCAACTGAATAAAAAGTTGATTCTTGTTACGGTTTTTAGTATTGAATCTGGCGCTTAAAAAGTTTATAACATATAGGAATGGTTTTGAAATAAACATATTATTATATGTTTTTGAGTAAGTATTGATAATGAATTCTATTATCATGATCGCAGTTGCTGCATCAATTTGTACTGCGATAGCCGGAATCTTACATTTGACGATGCTACCTGCCCCTAATACGTACATGACCATTTTATTTTTGGTTGGCGGTGTCGCTCAAATATTTTGGATAATTCCGACGATTAAAAGATGGGGCAAGGCCTGGGACTATGTTGGCATTGCTGGGACGGTCGCTTTCATTATAATTTGGCTAATAACTCGTATGCCTGACAACCCAATTACGGGTCGAGCCGGTCGTATTGGAGAATCGGCAATAATTATCGAAATATTCCAGATCGCCTTTATAGTTCTATTAGGTATTTTGATAAGTAAAAAAACAGTTTCTCAAACATCCAAGGCATAAAATTCCAACTTCCCCTTTTTTAACCGATATCCATATTGAATGAAAGAGGTCTTCAGATGATTGGTTTGAAATGAGATTCACAAAACTATAAAAAAACCAATTCAATAATTAAACAAAGTTGTTTGACTGCAATGTTTGGGTATTCTCAGTTGATGGAGTTAGAAGGTTATTATTACAAGATTTTTAAAATAAAAGTAATTCAGTTCTGAATAAAAGAGTTTATTATTTGGCTATGTCATGTCATTTGTCCTTCTGTTCTGTTGACCAGAAATTCCTGCTGAAAGAATCTGAAATCCGGTAACCAGTAATGCTATTCCTATTAGTATGCCTGCAAAAATGAGCCCTATTCCTGGAAATACGATTACTATTATTGCTAATACTATGGAAAGCACACCTACCCCAACACTAAATCCTTTAGACCATTTTACACTTGTCTTATCTTTAATTCCGTGAACTATTCGAGAAATTCCATCAACCAATAGAGCTATACCCAACAAAAGAACTACAAATATGCTTGCATCTATAGGATAAGCTAGGGCTATTATTGAGACAATTATTACTATTATTCCCAAACCAATACTTGCAAATCGAGATTTACCGGGTATAAATAAACCACTTATTACTTTTTCAATTCCTGCAAACAACAAGAGAAATGCTAGGAAGAAAATAACGGATATCGCACCTATTATAGGATTAATTAATACCACTATTGACAAGAATAATATCAATATTCCTAAACCTATCTGAATGACACGTAGCCAATTTGGTGATTTCTGTGTGGTAGTCAAATTAACTTATCTCCATCCTCCTGAGTCCAGATATTTGATAAATTTTGGAGTTAATTGAAATAATTGTGGAATTACAAATGCCAACCATTATTAGTATCCTAATAAATTGAGTATATAATAAACATTTCTAAATGGTAACTAAAACTTTTCTACCATTGTGAACGTCTCTTGAATTATGCTATTATTCCACAATCCTTAGAATCTTGATTGAATAGTTAAATGCCGACTCTATTTATTTGCTCAAATTAAGGCCATATGAATTGCTAATACTATTCAAGCACAATAATTTACTGTTTAACATGAACAGATCATTTTCTTAATTTTATTACCAAAATGCATGAGGATCGAATGGTTTATGATGTCTAGATATAACATTTTCTATGATAAATTTCTATTGGCAACCACGTAAATCTAAATATAACCTTTTAAAGGTAATTATTTTCTAAAGTTCTTCACGGGTGGATTGAAAGAAATAAATTCTCCATGTCTTTATCTTTTTCGTGAAAGACAAGACATTTGATTTTCTTGGTACAAAGTTTACAATCAAAGTCCTGAGTTCCGAAACAGACTATAGGTACACAGTTCTAGATGTAATTCATCCACCAAACTTGAGACCGGCATTGCACAAGCATCCAAGGGGATCCGAAACTTTTTACATAATTGATGGTGATTATAATTTTATTTCAGATGAAAGATCAATAGATGGTAAACCTGGGGATACAATCTTTGTTCCAAAAGAAACCCCTCATAGATTTGAGGTGGGATCTAAAGGTGGACACCTAATTGCAATAAGTCCTCCAGAACTTGAATTTTATTTTTTCAGTGTCGGTGAACTATTGAGTATCGGTAAGGGCTCACATAAGGAAGAGTCTTGCATAGGGGAAAAGTATGGGCAGGTTTTTCTTTATGACACTAGACACTGGATATAAGGAATTCGTTGTTAATCGTTGAATATGTAATTCGAAAAGTTTGCACATTAAAGATCATAGCCGTGTTCAAATTGTCAAATTAAAATTTCTTATTGTTCTTGTATTTGTTTATTATATTATGCATTAAATTGATTAGAACTAGAAATAATAATAATTTTTATAAAAAGTTTATAGAATAAAAGCATACCATAATGACCGAAAATGAGCCATTCAAGAATATGATTGAAAATGCATATCTTCAGCAAAGACAAATGATTGAAACTAATGCATCCATATTAAAAAACTACTCTGGCATGTTTGGAAAAAACGAAAGAGCTGGTAATATAGAAAAGGTCAAATTACACTTTTTAACTTAAACGACGATACAAAAAAATCATTGCTCGACCAGTTGGATCTAGTTAAAGATAATTTTCTCTCCAATGCCGTTAAAATAAAGGATGGTTTTAAAGATACGGTTAATTTTGACAAGTTTAGATTGAATTATAATGGCTCAGTTGGTTCAACAAATGAATCTAAATGATGTTAAATCTGACTACATTTTTAAGTTCAATCTTTAACCTTTACTGCACTCTCAATAAAATGTGTAGAATTTCCTATATTTTATGATCAAATAATTTTACACATAGTCTAATCATGAGAAAACATTACTCTTGTGTGTATCGTAATATAGTATAGGAGCAAAAATTAAATCCAGATGTTATTGTTATCGTAGTTTTCATAGGTTAAGACCAGCTCCAATTCATATACCGCCCGATTAAATATTGGGTATGAATGTCAAGTTGTACTAATTCAGAGTTGTTTTGTTTATAGATTCTGTCAAAATATGGAATTTAAAAGATATCCTTATTTTGATCCAAATCACTTGTTATCTAAACATGACACTTAGTCTTAATTGTAAAGATGCTGGAGATCCAGTATGTACCCATACAATGTATGGTGAGACAGAAGAAGAATTGATTGAAAATGCTAAGAAACATGGCATAGAAGTTCACGGCTATACAGAAGAGTCATTTAAAGAAGAGATAGCAAAAAATCTAGAGCATTTTAGACAAGCAATAAAAACTAGTTGAATTCCTCAATTCCTTTATTTTTTTCATTCAGAACAGATGTGTTTACTGGATAAGGAATAGTGTGAGTTGACTTGAGAAATTAGATAATGTTATTGCACAGTTATTACATCAATTCAATGCTTCAGGAGTAGGAATGCAATAATTTGAAAGAGAGCAGTAACATTATGGTTCCAATATTCAGTTGAAATATTGTCTCTACATAAGAATAATCAATTTCATTATCGATTTACAATAAATTATCAAGATCGATTTAAAGGTAAAATATCAAAAATCAATCTAAAAATAGAGAATTTTGCTTAGTCAGAGATGTATTATTACCTGCATTCATTTGGTTTTGAGCTATAATGATTCATCTACTAACCAATTGCCAGAGTTATCCTTAAAGAAAACAATGATGATTGTAAACATTAATTGGAACGTGTAATCTCTAAATCTTATATTTTTGGTATAAACTAACTAGTAAATAACCTACCCATATCTTATCAATCTTTAGGAAGAAAATCAAACAATTAATATCCGTATACCATACGAAATTAAAAGTTTGACAATTTGATCTGCTTTTAAGTGGAATTGTATATTGATATATTAAGGGTAATTAATTATAATTTTGTGTATCAAAAGACACAAGCAAATTTTTCCGCCAAACAAAAATTAAACTAAATTTCATTGATAAGATTCACAACCATTTGGTGTTGTAATTTATAAAGAGATATAGCTGAATGTGGTTATAAAAGAAATAGGACTGGCTCTGTTTGCTCCAACATTGATCTTATCATGTAGTCAAATCAATCTAATATATGACCCCGTGAATTAATATATTTTCAATTTTATAGTCGCATCACTCTTTTGTACAGCGAACTAGATTTGTGCTCAAATTGATGTAAAATCGAATCCTCATACTTGTGGTCATACAAAGTGACAAGTAGAAGCGTATGAAATACTAAATAATATCACAGCTCCAAAGCTAAAAAAAACAACAATTACTTATAGTTAAGCACGATCTACAATAAAATAACTATTATGACGTACATTTTTGTTTTATTTTTTTTTATCAAAAGTAACATATATTATCATAGTTTCGATTAGTTGGCTATGCACGACACCAATGATTTTAAAGTATGGATAAAAAACATTGTTATTATTACAAAAACAGTATGTCTGAAGAACCAAATAACAGTAGAGATCGTCTTCAAAAAAATTCACATATTGCGTAGATCTTATATCGCCAGGCGTAAATTTCTGCTCGTCTTACTCTATGAATTTAATTACTATTTTTATTTTGATTGAATTGTTGAATTAAATATAGTCTACTATAGTAGTTGCCACGGAATTCAAGTATTTACTAAACCTAAATAAAATCTGAAATCTCATCCAGTTGATCCAGCATACTAGAAAAAAGCGGATAAATTGGGATCTTATTACCTCAAAAGTCCTTTTGTATTGTTTTAAACGCTGGGAGTAAACCTTCTCATTTAGGTGGTCAAAAATCGGCAAAAATTGTTATAAGTTAAGGTGGTAAGATCTATTTGGTATATCAAAGAAATCATGCTTTAAATAATCACCTAATCTTCTAGATAATATCTCAATGGTTTGTAAAGGGATTTGTATCAGATTTAAGGCTACTGGAAGAAGTATAAATGGTGGTAGATATATAGAGGGACAAAAGCGATGCCAGCGTTGCGATATTTATATTACTTGGAACGTATCTGTTTTTTGCCCTTGTTGTGGAACACGATTGAGATATAAACCTAGAAACGGTAAATTAAAACTCAAATTTAACGAGGCTAAAAACGAGAGGGAACAAGCTGAAGTCTTGACAATATGACTGGTTTACAAACGATCCTGAGTTCCAGATCTAGAGAAACAATTAAATCTTATATCTTATTCAAATGAGATACCTAATCCTCGAATTGATTCCAATTGTACCTTGATATGATAAAGGTATTTGTAATAATTCTTGCTTTCATTTCGTCTTATCGATAACTACGTATGAGTCATCTCACATTTTGAGACACTTTATTAAGTCGTACTATCTTAGCATTATTTTTTAGCTGGGGATAATTATCCATTGGATTTTTCTATTGTAGATTATTTTCCTTGTTTTCAACCCCTATTTTGTATATTTTCTAAGATAAGAACATTAAAATCCTTGTTAACGTAATCAAATTACTAATGAAAGGAACATTAATAATGATAGTCATTCTTTTTCTTGAAATATCCTTATGCGGATAGTCTGAATCATTTCTACCATCCTCCAGGCTTTAAATACTTTGTAAAATTCCTTTGATTAATCAATGTTAATGGATGGGAATTCAAAATAGTTTTGCAATTTTTGTGGAATACTTTTTGATATTTCTCGACATATCCAACAATGTAAATTGTTTAATTACTTTCAGTTTGACTCTAGACTTTGTTTTACTTTCTGTGCT
>QCWC01000070.1 GCA_013114705.1 Candidatus Nitrosocosmicus sp.
CAAATATAGATGCTATTGCTGTGGGAATAGACTTCGAAAACGAAGCACAAGAGCAAACAGATCCGGTATTGCTAGATTAAAAGATGATCAGAAGGTAAGGTATTAGAAGATGAATAACGGTATCATTTAGTAATAGAAGATGTTCTGAATTTGAAGTATATATCCATGATAAATAAAATTATAGATATAAAGATAATAGTTTTTTCGTGATGTGTTTAGTTATTAAGAATCCAACTGAATCAGCAGGATTGAAATGAGCCATAGAAATTTTACCAAATAGATATACACCTATTGCGACGCCAACAAACGGAGCAAATGCAATAAAGGGTAAGTCCAAAATACCATTTAATTTTGCATCAGCAACTACTGAACCTGTTGCTAAAACTACAACAACTAATGTTCCTATGAGTTCTGCGAGAAATCGTTTTTGATCTACAGTCAGTTTGTCAACTACAGATTCAGAAGCAGATTCCTTTGACATGATCATTTGCTATTTAACTGAAATCATTTTCGATGGATTAAATGAAGGCCTATCGTCCTAAATTGGAATTTTACTGTCTTGAGTAGAACCAATTATTTCTAACACTCTTTTTTCAATTTCATCTCTTATTTCTCTCACTTTCTCTATAGGCTTGTCTTTTGGGTCCAATATCCCATTCTATGACTTTTGGGACAAATAAAGCAGGACAGAACTTGTCATTCATACAGCCCATATTGACGATGGCTGTTGCATTTCGTATCATGTCTTCTGTCAACTCTTTGGGTTTTTGCTTGCTGATATCTATTCCAACCTCCTTCATAACTTCTACTGCAACTGGATTAATTTGAGAAGTAGGAACCGTACCAGCACTAATAGTGTCGTAGTCTTTTGGAGCATACTTTCTGAATAAACCCTCAGCCATCTGACTCCTCCCAGCATTTTGAACACACACAAAGAGGACAGTTTTTTTTTTGATCTTCCATGCTCTAGTTTACCAAATGAAAGTTTCATCTGTATCACTCCTTTCTATAATCTACTACTCTTTAACAGCCCTTATCGAAATACTGCTAATTTGTCTTTTTTCTTGACCCTCTTCATCCTCTTCTAGTTCCATGTATAATTTTTCGTCAAGTATCTCGATGTTGGTAAAACCTGCTTTTCTAATACTGTCCAAATAGTTATCTTTTGTTAAAGCTCCGTCAATGCAGCCACACCAATTAGCCTCATTGATTGACAACTTTTCTACATCTTTGGATGTCACTACATCCGAGATTATCAATCTTCCTTCCCCATTTGGCTTTAATATTCTGTGAATTTCTTTGAATGTGTTGACCTTATCCTCGGTCAAGTTGATAACGCAATTGCTAATAACTATATCAACTGAATTATCATCAACTGGAATTTTTTCTTCGATATCACCTTTTCTAAATTCTACATTGTGGTACCCATGAATCTCAGGGTTCTTTCTTACCTTGTCTAACATAGCATCGGTTATATCAACGCCGATGACCTTTCCCTTCTCTTTGACGATGTTTGCGGCTATAAAGACATCGATACCTGCACCTGAACCTAAATCAACTACTATATCACCTTCTTTGATATGAGCAAAGGTGGATGGATTATCACAACCTAAACCAATGATAGATGACTGTGGAATCGATTTCAAATTGTCTTGATCGTATCAAACCGTTTTAGTTGATTCTATTGGTGATACTACTGCTTCCTCAGAAGTACTGCGACATCCTCCAGATGAAGAGCAACATGACAAGGAACCATCTGCAAATGCGATTTTTCCATACTATTCTTGTATCTTGCTTTTTATATTTGATTGTTTACTCATAACCTTTAGTTTACCAAGTAAACTATATAAATTGGTAAGAGTAAAAGAATAAAGTAAGTGAAATCACAGAAATCAAAAGAAAATGGAAATAGTAAAACAGTATCAAAATCATCAAGGCTACCAATACTTGAAGATGATAATAACCATTGCAGCTTCTATGGTTATGATATTGATAGCTTGATGAAAGAAACTTCTCGATTAAGAAATATAATTACTAAAAGAGGAACTCTAGAAATATTAATCCCGCTTTGCTGTTCTACTGATCCTGTTAGATATGTTACATTTAGAAAGTCAATGAAAGGTTTCAGCAGTAAAACCCTTACAATACGTTTAAAGGAATTGGAAAAGAGTGGTATTCTAAATAGGCAATCCTTTAATGAAATTCCACCTCGGGTAGAATATAGACTTACTCCAAAGGGACAAGAACTTGTTGGATCCATTATTAATTTGCTACAATGGATGAGAAAATGGTCAAACAAATAATTATTTTTTTAATTTGATGAATATCTGAGATTATTGAGAATTAGAATTAAAAATTATCCTATGTTCATTATTCTTCTTCTTTACTGATAATCTATTGAAATAGGTGTTAGATTATATAACTGGATTAGACTACATCAACTTCATGTATTGTAATAAAGCCATTATCTCCCACTAGTCTTCTTAATGGTATTAACAGCGGTTCAATTTTTTCTCTCTCATCAACTGACTCTATCATCATAGGTTGATTTATCATCAATCCTTCTAGATGAACACTTGATTTACCTCTTCTTCCAAATCCATCCACTCCAAGCCAAACGATCGCACCAAGAATTTTGGATTCGCTCAACAAATCAATGATCTTTTTTTCCATCCTTTTACCGTCAACAAGGTCATTTTTTTTCATTCGAATGGTTAAGCAGACCATTTTCTTTAAGGTCATAAATCATCATAACAAAAGCAGGCTAAATAAGATTCTGCCACCAACCAATGCCAAAATAGAAAATGATACATTTGCCAATATATTTATGAATACATTCAAGATTTCTCGATTCTCGAACATAATAGTGCTTTCCAATGCCAAGGATGACATAGTAGTTAACGAACCACAGAATCCAATTGCAATAAGTAGTGAATATTTTGTATCCAAGTTATAATATGCAGAGATGATTGAAAAAACACCCAAGATAAAACTTCCAATTATGTTAACAATTATAACATTTGATCCCATGATACCATATATTTCAGGGTAGGCAGTGATTTTGTATCTGATAAAGGCTCCTCCAAATGCCCCTATACATAGAAATAGGATATCAATTAATTCTTTGAACAATTTAAAAACCTGATTTTGTTTAACAAAATATTGATTCTTTAAATTCAAAATTATTTTGAGATAGTTTACTTAAAAAGTTAGGAAGTTGTTGATAGCTTAAGTTATATTTACATGATAGGTGTGGTTTAAGTCTGTCATCAGAATTTATACCTATTGAGATATCAGCCTTTCTAAAAGCAGGATTATCATTTTCTGAATCTCCAAGATACATTACTTTTCCAATGCCATTATTTAGATTAAATATCTCTGAAACCACACAATCATAGGCATCCCCTTTATTGGTTTTTGTACCATAAATATCGACAAACGGGTGAGTTGCATATTCTTGTATAAAGAATTTCTTAAGATAATAATTCAAATTTCTATTAGACATCTTTTTTATTAGTTCGGCTTTTTTGAATGCTTTGTATATACTCTCTTTAACAATTTTTTTATATTTTAAGGAATTAGAGACCCAATTCTTACTTTTATCATTTCTCCAATCAATCGTTATTCCACCTATCACATCTTTGGCTACAGTTAAGAATTTCTTTTCTACGTTTATGAAAGGATAATGAACTTCTAGGATGCTTGATATCTCCTTTAATGTGGAAGAGTTTTCCATTAAGGTATCATAATCAACCAACAAGTGTCTGAGTTTTCCATTAAGGTATCATAATCAACCAACAAGTGTCTTAAAATGCTAAATTTGTCAGTTTCTATATCTATAATGGAATTTGTATGAGGATTTATACTGTCTATACCCGTAACTACCAGATCTTTATCTTTTACCTCACTTACATTTTTCAAAAACAATGTTTCTATTCCTAACATGCATGATATTATTTTAGAAAATTTTCTTACCCTGTTAAACAAAAAATAGAAATCCTTACTAGATATTATGCAAATTGGAATGGTAGATGAAATATCAACCAAAATATTTTCCAATTCTGCTGGAACCAATCCTGAATTTTCGTCTTGTAAATCGACATGAGATGTTGGACATAGAGTGCCATCATAGTCGGACAAGATTGCAATAATCTTACAATTATTATCCAAACAAATGTAGAGCAAGTTGAAGATTTAATAAATGTAACTGCAGTTACATTTGTGATAAAGCCTTATTCGTATTTATCTATCTTTTCTGTTATTAACAAATGAGTAGCTATTTGAAAAATACGAGGACAAATCGTAATTACGTTCAAGAGAATAATTTTATTACTTAAAAAGTACTTTCTTCTTATACCGATTAAATGATTGAAAAACCCATGTCATGGCTAATAGTTTTTTATGACGTTCCTACCGAACCTACAAAACAAAGGGTAAGGATATGGAGAGAGTTTAAAAAAATAGGAGCGCTTTACCCTCAAATGTCATTTTGTGTGCTTCCAAACAATAAGGAAAATAAGGAAAAAATAGAAGAAATTTCCAAATTCATAGAGGACAATGGCAAACTAATCAAGATTTCCACTAAAGAAGATGATGAGAAAGAACATGAGAAGATGCTAGAACTGTTTAGAGAAGAAAGAGACAAACAGTATGACGAGATCTATGAAGAATGTGAAGAATTCATTGAAGAGACCAACTTGAACATTAAGAACAAAAAATTTACGCAGGAAGAAGTAGAAGAAATGGAAGAGGTGCTAGATGGATTAAACCGCTGGGTAGAAAAAGTCATGTCAAAAGACTGGATAAAAACATCACCCAAAATTACAAACTTAAAAGAATGTCTAAAAAAATGCCAAGAAGCAATGGATCAATTTGCAGAATTATCATATAGTAGAAATAGCCACTAAATTTATAATCAAAATAATGAAGATTAATCGTTTATACTAATTAATAACATGAGTAGACATTTAGATCATTTACACATTTTGTATTGCTTTCCTAAATTTATCTGATGGGGATCCAGATATCACCTGAATGCATAACTAGTAAGTTCTGAAGATCCTTCTATTGCGTCTAAAATAGCTCTAGATGCTCCTAAATTATTGAGAATAAATGTTGGAAAGACTACTAGAATCATCTCTACAAAAATCGGTAAAGAAGTTTACTAGACCTAACATCCATGCATTTCGAAGACCTTCAAGCTTATCCTCCATAGAATATCTCAAGGTTCTTTTTTCACTCCCGTAATTTACTAGTTATCTTTCTTTAAATTAGACGTAGGACATTCATATAGATGATCAGTTTACACATTTTTTACACTCTCTTTCTAATCTATCCGTTAACGGATAAGAGAAATTATCAAATGTATATTATTCTTAAATATTAAGGATAACTGAGCTTATTGATTAGAATTAGATATATGTTGTACTCTTTATTCTTCTTCTTTATCGCAGGTTTATGTGAGATAGGCGGTGGCTATCTTGTTTGGTTGTGGTTAAGAGAAAGCTATAGTTGGATTTTTGGAGTATTAGGAGGCTTTGTTTTGTTTATGTATGGAGTAATTCCAACTTTTCAAAAAGCACATTTTGCCCGAACTTATGCAGCATACGGAGGTATATTCATAATAATGGCTATTGGATGGGGTTATTTCTTTGAAGGAATTGTTCCAGATACTTATGATATACTTGGAACTATAATTGCGACAATTGGTGTTATTATCATATTTTACTATCCACGCAAGGACGAAGGTGAAAGAATTGGAATCGATTCCTCCAATTGAATATAGCATTACACTGATCCTATCGACATTTGGATTGTTTGTACTCGCTGCATTCTTAGAAATTGGTGGTGGCTATCTTGTTTGGAAATGGTTAAGAGAAAAGAAGACAATAGTTTTAGCTATAGTCGGAGGTGTTATTCTCTTTATTTATGGAATAGTTCCTACACTTCAACCTTCTAACTTCGGTAGAGTCTATGCAGCTTATGGTGGAATATTTGTAATCGTGGCTATCGTTTGGGGTTTAATGATTGATAAAAAAAGACCAGACAGATATGAAATTATTGGCGGAATTATCGTTCTAATTGGCGCCACTACAATTTTCTATACACCTAGATAATTACTATCATGGATTCCAGATATTTTTTGCACTGTTTAAAAATCTTATGTAACGAAATTGATCCTACTGATCTGAGATATTCTGCTTTTTACAACCGTTGATTTTTGTATAACGATATCAATTGAAGGAGTATCTGATCCGTGAGATGTTAAGTAGCCCAGAATCATATTCATCTGTCTCCATTGAAAAAATTAGAGTATGTGATATTTTAACTATGATACGAACAGAGTTACCGGCCATTAATCACTAGCGAGGCACCCTGACAAATTTATAACCAGACTTTTCTAATCGTTCTTTAATCTCTTGTTTTGTTATTAAAGAAGGGTCAAATTCTACAACCACACTATCTGTCATATAGTTTATATCAATTTTTTTAATTCCCTTAATGTTTCTTAATTGATTTTCAACTATCGGTTTGCAGGTTGAACAATACATTCCAACAATTTTAAAATGGGTTTTTTCAAAAGACGTCATTTGTAGATGTATCTTTACACGTATGATCCTATAATTTAGTATTCTCTAATTTTAAAAAAAATAAAAAAGTTATGTAGCAAAACAGATAGACAAAGCCATCTTGTTTTGCTAGTTTAGCCAGACATCCTTCTACACTCGTCAGCACATTTTCTACAGGCTTGAGCACACTGTTGACAGTGATCCATATTAGTATGGCTCTCGCATTCTTTAGCACAAGCATCGCATACTTTTGCACAAGTTTCACAGATTGCTTGAGCATAATGGCTATCTTTGGACATGTACTTGGAAGCGATTCTGCACACATCCGCACAATATTCACAAAGTTCAATACATTTTAGGAGCATTTTCACATTTTCTTCTCGGGAGCATAATGTAGCACAATATTCGCATGAATTCGCACAATGATTACATGCTTCTATACATTCTATGTATTTTGAATTGTGTAGGGTTTTTGTTGGCTCAGATATTGACATGAAATATTTCCAACATTATACTATTTAAGATGCCTAATTTCTTCAAACAAACCCAAATCAACTGCCTTCAATAAGCCAGAGTGAACCAGTAGAAGAACTCGAAATGAAATAATATATCGAAATAGATCTAGAATCAATAAAACCTCTAAAAAAGATGGCATATCCTAGCATTTGAAAATAAATCTGTAAAATGAGCTTGAGAAACCCTTAATGGAATAGGGGATTCAAGATTCTTACACAACAATTTAGGTTTAATATCATAGGACAGAAGGAAAGTTATATTTCGCCTGTTGATCAGATACAAAACTGTTGATAGTAATACATCCACATGATCCACTAAAGAAGTTACACTAAAACCTATATTGGATCAGTCTGGAATAGCAGAAATAAATTTCACATGATGTCTTTAACAATTACATATCTCATTTACTTTGACTCGATAACAAGGTCCGTGGGATCAGGTTCCGTATACTATGCGGGTTCGATGAAAATTGGATTTTCACATGGATCAAAGTCAATATAACTTATTCTTGATGTGTACGTTTTTTATAAAGTTGAATCGAATATTTCTTAATATATCCTACTACGGAAATTTCAAAGGATCTGTTCAGGATAAAGATGCCGGTGTTGTTGTACTAGCTAAAAATATTCGCGTATCATTCTTACAATACAAAAAAAGTCGTTAGTAGATACGCACGTGTTCACAAAAATAAACCTGTTTATTAAATTCAAAATTTTATAGATTATTTTGAAGTGGCTTTAGCGCAGATTATAGACGATGAAATTGTACTCCTGTTCTCAAGTTATAGACGTGACTTTTTGCGGTCAATCAATCCTTAAGAAAGTTCAAATATGTTTAATTCAATCAGAAACTAACTAAATGAGATTTAGAGGAAAGGGTGTAATAGATTATAACTCAACTTACCTATTTGTTACGATTTTCGTTTTACTTTTGACATTTATGATTACTGCTAACAAAGTTGTTTTTAGTCAGGAGGAGTCGTCACCTATTAAGGAGATGGACTTTTCCAACCCTTTAGATGTGTACAGCAATAAGCACGGAATCCTGAATGTTTCATTGATTATTGAAGAAAAGCAGACTAGGGATGGGAACCAATCAGTCACAGCGCTGGTCTATAATGGATCGCTCATGGCGCCAACACTAAACATCAAACCTGGCGAACGACTGATAATAAACCTTGTCAACAAGATCGATCAAACTAACTTACATTTTCATGGCCTGCATGTGTCACCGACAGGCAGCTCAGACAATATCTTTCGTGTAGTTAAATCAGGAGAAACTGCAAGATACGTCATCGATATTCCGATCAATCATCCAAGAGGAACTTTTTGGTACCATCCGCACCTTCATGGTTTAGCAACTACTCAAGTAGGTGGCGGGATGTCGGGTTTGATCAATATTGAAGGCTTAGATAACCTTTTACCTAGTACTTTGCAAAATATCACTCAGCAAAATCTAGTCATGAAGGCTTTTCCATGGAGTCTAAACGGAAGTTCAGTTAATCCAGTTTATAAATGGGCGAATCATTTTACCGTCAATGGTCAACTTGATCCTGTTATAAATATTTCACCAGGGGAGACCCAACTTTGGCGATTTGCAAATATCGATCCCGCCACGTTTTACAATATAACATTGCCCGGTCATACCTTTAATGTAATCGCAGAAGACGGCAATCCCGTATGGGAAGTATGGGATGGAAAAAACCTTGTTCTTCCCGCGGGTAAGAGATATGAAGTTCTGGTTACTGGTGGTGAAATCGGAACTTATCCACTTAAATCTCTCCCATATAACCGCTCGGGGTTCTCTCCAACCTCTGAGATAACCCTTGCAACGATAAACGTACAAGACAAAACTATAGCTCAGGCAGCACAACTAACTCTATCGAGTCTAGTACCAGAGCATGATCTGGGAAATGATCAGATCCAGACTCAACGTACACTGATCTTTAATGGCTCACCAGACAATCAAACTGCAAATCGATTTGGCGATGTGGGAACTAACCAGATCAATGGAAAAGTTTTTGATCATGATAGGATCGATTATATAGTGAAGTTAGGAGATGTGGAGGAGTGGACACTCAAAAATCTCGATAGTGAAGATCATACATTCCATATTCATGTCAATGACTTTCAGGTAATGTCAGTGAATGGTCAACCCTATGATGGGCATGGTTTACAAGATATGGTAGTAATTCCACAAGGTGGTGAAGTTGTGATTCGCATTCCATTTACGGATTTCGTTGGAAAATTCGTCTTTCATTGTCACATTCTTCCGCATGAGGATACCGGTATGATGGGCATTGTTGAGGTGGTTGATCCATTCACACCAAGGGATTGATGAAGTAATTTGAAATTAAGATGAAGGTATAAAAATGAATCAATTTTATTAACCAAAGCGATTTGCTATGGCGTTGATCTGTTCTCCAATTCTAATGTACTTGGACTTGGGGGATACAGGACGATACCGGGGTTATAGTGCAAGTTGTGTTGGTCAAAAAATATTAGAATTCAATAATTAATACACACACATAATACATGTTATTGTAGATAAAGGTAGATGCTTTAAAACCATATAATGAAGGCATGTTGTCAAAAAATCAAATATCGGCTAATATAGGCATATTCGACTATGTCATATCCAGTAAATCATTCCAGTGTATGTAGGAGTTTGTCTAATTAATTGTCATTCTGATCTATTTTAATTAAATAAGTCTTTATTACATATGGTGTTAAATTACTTATCCAAGGGATAAGGCAAACTGAACACGTTAAAAATAAGCGATTGTTATCAAAATCCTTTTTCGTGGAAGTTTGATTTTAGCAGTTTGTTCGGTTTATGAATAAATTAGATCGAGTTTATTGTTGATCTTTTTATTTATCAACTATCAACAAGGTGGATGTTTCAATTAATAAAAATCCCTTATTTACTAAATTAGAATTTTATCTCGATAATAAATTAAAGGGCGAAGAAATAACTTAGGGCAATATTACCAATTCGCCGTTCAGATCAGGATTATTCTCCGAATAGAAGGAGTAGTTACCTGGAGATATATTTGAAGCTAGATACTCTGAAAAACTTCCGGGCGCAATCTCAACTGAAAATATTTTACCATCCATATCATCTCCTGTGCCATTGCCGTTTGTGAATGTATGTGTTTCAGTTAAATTATTTAAAACCAATAGTTCTTCACCTTGTTTAATTGTAGTTGTCGCGGGATTAAATACAGGATTACCTTGGTCATCAATAGTCATCATTATAACTGCAGTAATGGGTGTTGAGTCAGCTTCTGAATGCGTACTTTGAGCATAAACCTGAGTGGCTGCAACAGATGTTACTGCCATAATAGTTGAGAATAAAAGTGATGACAAAATTATTCGTCCTAGATTGGCTTTCATTGAAAAAAATGCTTAATACTCATATAAAAATATATAATATGAATACAGATGAAATGCTGAAATCTATTTGTTTGTATATTTGATCAATAATAAACAAGCTTGTTAATAGATTCGATATAGTCATCTAGCTCGGAGAGCGTTCAATATCACACCAATATCTAATACTTCCTGAAGCAAGGCACCTATTGATGGAGGAATCAATCCGAAACTAGCAATAATCATCAAAATAAGACTTATTCCCATTCCAACAAAAATACTTTGTTTTACTATGTTTATTGTTCGTTTACTAATCTGTATTATGTTTGATACTTTGGTTACATCATCGACTAACAAAACTACATCTGCTGCTTCTGCGGAAACAGCCGTACCCTTAGCTCCCATTGCAATACCCACAGTCGCAGTTGTTAACGCGGGAGCGTCATTGATACCATCTCCAATCATAATAACACCTTTATAATTTTCATTTATTTTTTTTACTTCGTTAACCTTATCCTCTGGCAGCAGATCATACTTGAATTCATCCAAAACAACTTGTTTTGATATGGACCTTGCATTAATCAAACTGTCTCCAGTAAGCATAACGGTTTTTTTTATTCCTGATTTCTTTAAATCCTGGATCATAGTGACAACACCTTCCCTGATTTTATCACTAAGAGTTATTATTCCTGAATTCGTTCCATCGATATTTACTAGTACTACCATCTTTCCATTGTTCTGTAAATCTGAAATTGTTTTCAAGAGATTGTTTTTTAAATTTGGAAGACCACTTGCCCGAGTCATATCGAACTGAGATTGAATAAAAGACGGAGACCCAACCATTACATGTTCTCCATTAACAAAACCTTTAACTCCTAGACCAGCTTCTTCGGCAAAGTTTACAGGTAATGGTAAATTATGGAATTTTTTTCTTCCGGCGTTAGTTATGGCTTGTGCAGATGGATGAGAAGACATTTGCTCTAAAGACGCTGATCGAAATAAAATGTCATCTGTAGTATATCCTAACTTGTTATCCGTAACGTTTATTCCATATTTATTAAGCAACAAAACATCTTCCACGATAGGAACTCCATATGTTATAGTACCTGTTTTGTCAAATACCACTACCTTAGCCCGATCAATCTGTTCAATCGCTGCTCCACTCTTTACTATTATTCCTTGTTTTGATGCCTTGTTTATTCCACTTATTATGGCTACCGGAGTTGCAAATATAAGAGGACAAGGAGTTGCCACAACAAGCACTGCTAGAACAGTTTGAGCATTTTGAGTTAAAATCCACCCCAAACCACACATAGCTAACGTAATTGGCGTAAACAATAAAGCATACTTGTCCGCCATTCTTTGTATCGGCGCTTTATCTTCTCGTGCTTTTTTTACGAGTTTTACTATTTTTGAATATTGACTTTCTTCGCTAATGCGTTTTGCATTTATTTCAAAAGCGTTACCTATATTGACAGTTCCACTAAATACTTCTTCTCCTCGTCGTCTAATTTTAGACAAGGGCTCACCAGTAACAGAAGATTCATCGATTTCTGCATTACTTGAAATAATAATACCATCAACTGGAATAAGATCTCCTGGTCGAATTACTAAATGATCTCCGACTCTAATATCCTTAACCTCGATGTCTTCCACATTTTGATCATTGATTTTCTTGTGTGCCATCTTGGGTGATCTTGCCATTAATTCATCAAGAGAGTTGGTGGCTTTCCGAAAGGCATAATCTTCCAATGCCTTTCCACCAGATTGCATGATAACGATAATTACACCAGGAAATGCTTCGTTTGTCACTATCGAGGTAATAATCGCAAGCGTTGCCACAATATCAGAGACAAAATGTCTATGTACGAGTCCTTTTACTGTTTCATATATTATTGGCAATCCTCCTATTATCAATACAATAAACCAAATCAAGTGTCCCAATTCTTCATCATTCAATCCATAATGGCAAATTATTCCAAAAAATAATCCTACAATTGCAAATATAGGTATTGGATATTTTTTAACAAGGGATATAGAAATTATACTCTTATAATATATCCGAATTAGTGTATTTTTATTTATTACAATATCTTTCTGCATATTCTTTGCAATTTTTTAAAATTTTCTTGGCGTTCCTTTAATTTAACCTTTTTAGAACGCACACTTTTGGTTGAATGTTAATTTTTCTCATTGATACTCTAGGTTATAGTATACTCAATATGATCAAATACTAGTTTTCATCGGAAAAGAGAAGGCAGTTATAGTAGGCATATGTCCTTTAACTGGGAAAGGTCCAAAATTATTCCAACATATAAATTAGAATTATGAAAATTAGAATTATGATTTCCATAAAAGTTATTTCTTCGTATTATGCATTATCGTTACTATACACTAGTTATTTGGGTTCGTTAGTATCCAGACTCTCCCATTCCCTACATTCAACGGTTATTCTGTGGGATTAAGTTCCGTATAATGTAAGGGTTCGGTGGAAATCGTGTGAATTTTTAGATGGTTTTGATAACTAACACAGATGGATTGTTCCATAAACCATACTGGTTCGAGATATGTAGAACAAATTAGACCATGAACTATTGCTTTAAAACACTAGAAACAACAAGATAATCCAGGATAGCAAAGTAAACCTACGGAAAAGATTTCCCCTCCGACGAGATCACAATTTTTCTGGAATATTTCTTTCTAAATCACGTTGTAGATATTTGAGAATGTGTTCTATCATAATCAGCCCAGGTTTCCTCTGGATCATCCCTTTCAAATACTGGACCAATGGAAGCACCTAGCCCGTGTCCGGTGTAGGTTCCTCGAATCCTATAAACATTTTCATCCGAGGAAAAGTATTCAAGCATTTTAAGGTCAATTCTATGGGCAATTACTACATGCGTTCCCCCATCAAAAAATGCGGGCATCACCGCCAAATCAGTGGATATCTTATTTCTCAACTCCTCAACATCTGGTTTTCTATTAAGGAAGATTTCTAAAGTATACATGGGACTCTTGTCTTCAGATAAACGGTGAAGAATATCCAAAATTAGATGGGTATCAACCTTGGGAAGACAGGTTTTCATGCGTTCATCAAATTCCAGGTATCTTTTTACTAATTCCTCCGTACAGCTCATTTATATAATAACACATTTTTTATATTTGAAGATACCGAAATAGTATTAAAAACCCAAATATTTTAGGGTAAGAAACACAATTATTGCATTAATTATGTAAAATAGTTAAATTTTATTAAACTTCAATAAGTGATGTGAATACAAAAATTCAAATTTGGATGATCTTGTTGACCGATGAATACGTAAGACAACCGTTGATAGCAAGTATTCACTTGAAACAGCGAAAGAGTTGAGATAATTTATTGAAGTATATCAACAGGCTTCAAGAGAATCCAGGTTATAATGTAAGTAGACAATCATGATATGGCGATAGAAGTATGGATTCACAATCTCCAATACTACAGAGACAATCAACAGTGCAGGATAGCAGGGTAGTCTCCTAAAAA
>QCWC01000071.1 GCA_013114705.1 Candidatus Nitrosocosmicus sp.
AATTTTAGTATGATCATTTTAAGAATCATACATATTATAAACATTACCTTAAATTGTAATGATTACATTAAACAATAAGAAACCACTAATTTTAGCTGTGGTAGCTGTGGTAGCCTTTGCTTTGTTTATGAGTCCTACTTTTGCTGTGAGTGATGTTATGGCAAAAGAGAAAAAAAACAAGGGTAACGATAGCGATCAAGAAATCGACCAAGGACAATCTTCACGTCAAAATGCACAATGTGTTTCTGGTGAAGATGTAATCGCCTCATGTAACCAGTTGAACTTACAAGACCAAGATAATGATGGCAATAATGCAGCGGGACAACAAAATGGCAAGGGTAAAGGTAACGATAACGATCAAGAAATCGACCAGGATCAAGACAGCAAACAAAACACGCAGTGTGTAGCAGGCGGTAGCATTGCAGCTTCATGCAACAACTTAAGCTTCCAGGACCAAGACAACGAAGGGAACAATGCAGCAGCACAAGATGGTGGTGACGGAAAGAAAGGAAAGAAAGGCAATAACGGAGATCAAGAGATTGAGCAAGACCAAGACAATAAACAAAACGCACAATGTGTTTCTGGTGAAGATGCAATAGTATCTTGCAACAACTTGAGTTTCCAAGATCAGTTCAATAGCGGCGAAAACGCATTAGGACAAGATTAAACCATTTCTTTTTTCTTTTGTTAATAAACTATAACAATAATGTGGTATTTTTTGAAAAATTTAGTATCTTTTAATAATAAAACATTTGGATCCACAAACTGAATTTTTTTTCTCAGGTTTACTGCGAATTTCTCACATAAAGATCAAATTAATTTATTAAAAGGGAGAGCCTACTGGTTACTGTCATATGGGTAGTAGGAAGAGGAAAACTGCACGACCAGTAAGAAAGACAAAGTCAACTGAGGGAAGATGCCCTAAATGTAAAACAATAGTAAGATTCAATGTTTCAGGACAGGTAGGTAGTGAGATTTATGAATGCCTAGGTTGTACGACTAAATACAAGATAGATGAACTATAACACATTTTTAATCTACTTGCAATTTACGGGGAACGTTTTTGTATTGCAAAATTTTTAGAGTATCTAGTGTCAAGTAAAATAGAGTACACCGATAAGGTCTATTTGTATAGCAGTGGTATGCCTGCAGAACTGATAGATAGAAGCAAAGAAAAATTGATCGAATATGGTGTTGATTTAAAAGATTTAGTCGTCATCGAATCCCCTGAAAATGTACCTGAAGGGTCAATTATGATTACGCTTTGGCCCCATTACTTATCTGTTGCAAAGGTCAAAAGGGTCAGAGAAGGATCAATCTATGCACCACAGCTTTTTAACATAGATATATAGTATAGTCCTTTGAGATATGTTTCTGACCTTCTTTTGTAAACGAGACAAGCATTCAGATTGTCCCGGTAGCTGGCCAGTAAATGAAACATGTGGTCCCGATGAAGATTGCTCCTTTGATATGAAGATGATTCAATGTGATTGTAATTGCCATTCTTCAAATTCATCGACATCTTCTCCTTCTCATTCTCCCTCATCTTCCAGTTCCAGTTGATCAATCGACCTCTCTTTCTCGTTAATTGTCCTCCATTTGCTTTTTAAAGGATAAAAGGTCCTTGAACAAGATCAAATATCTTTCCCTCTCCCACTCTCCCACTTTCCACCACACTAGCAAATTGATTCTATCTAATAGTAGATGTAGACACTAAAGAATATACCAAACTAAATGTAAGACTCACATCTTGATCAAAATAGAAACCTAATGAACAAGATTATTGCAAACCGAGTCTAAGCAGTCAAGCATCATGAAAAGAGTAGTGTAGATAATAACGCTTTTTAAAGAAACCTAGTACAACTCTATTAGATGGATAACAAGGTCACTACAAGCACTATTTCTGACGATGCTAAATTAGCTTTTCAAAGCAAGTGTATGGAATTTTTGAATATTTCTGATAAAATTCGATATATAGGAATAATTAACAGGTTTGGTAGAACAGTTTCTGGTAAGCTGAGAAAAGGTATAAGGCCACTTTTATCTCCAGACCAGGCAAGAGACGAGCGTTTTATCGAATCTGTGAGACAACAACTACGAAATTCATTTGATAGTTCTATTGGAAAAACACATTATTCTATTACAAAAAACGAATTTGTTACCTTGGTGTTAATTCCATCAAAGAATCAGGATGTGCTATATTACATTACGATAGATAAAGATGCTACACTCGTTGACGTTAATGATATTATAACCAAAGTCAAGGAATTAGAGTGAGCCGATGAAATAAATTAGTTGAAATTTATCCTGCTTCTCATTTCTTTATCTTTTGTAATTGATGGATGACTTGGGTCAATTAAAATTACTTCAAACCACGAATACATTCCATCTTGGTAAACCAAATAGGAACCCATAACTTTCATGTTAATATATTTTTCACTAACACGCCTTTCAGCTACTCTTTTCATGCTGATTTTTTGCTTTATATGCACCACACCTATATGTTTGGGCCTTCTTCCTGATACTGGACGCTGTTTTCTCATTCCACCTCGGCCTACACGGGCTCTAACCACAACAATGCCTTGTTTAGCCTTGTATCCTAATGCTCTGGCTCTATCTAATCGACTAGGATGATCAATTCTATTTAAAGTGGGTTCTCTTCTCCATTGATATGCTTTATTCTTTAACTCTGGAGACCTAGTTTTCAACATCAACTTCCATGTTTCCGCAATATGGCTATACATTATGATATTGAATTATTTTTACCCATTAATATTTTATATGGGCCGAAGATGATTTGCTACTCAATCAACCTATTATCTATCAATTTTGAACGGGACCAATATTCTTTAGCTGGGGGGGAGGTGGTAGCGTTGGTGTATCTAATTATTATTATGCTGGTTATTGTACTGCAATTCTGGATAAGAAGATAATCACAAAGAAGATACGAATTTAAAAATAACCATACACGTACCGAAACATACGAGCTTATTTATAATAACTAGAAAATATGGTTTGCTCAAAAAGATTGGATTGTTGAGAATCGGAAAAGAATAACATAGGAAAGGGTAGGTTGCTCATAAAGTGTTGAGCAAAACAATTTTAAGTACTATGTATATTCTTGTAAACTGTTTTTATCGTCTGTGCATTCTTTCGGGTTTTTTCTGACCAGGCTGAATTCTTTTTTCAAATCTTTTTACAAAATTATTCTTATTTCTTACTTTTGATGATGGGCTAGTTCTCTCTCTGGCCTGAATTTTAGGTGTTTGTCCTCTAACCTTTCCGGCTTTAGTTAACGATCCGTGAGTCGGCATAACATACGTATAAAGAATCTCATATTTATTGTATACATCTGATACATTTTGAAATTATAGGCAACTCTTACCCAGTTTGATATATTAATGGCAATGAAGGACTAAATCACTATTATTTAAATTGAAGAATATCTTTATCAGTTTTGCAACACATGTCAGTTCTGAATTTAGACCTTACTAGGGAGATACAAAGGCTCAAAAAAGAGAAGAATGCTATCATTCTAGCTCACAATTATCAAATTTCACAAGTTCAGGATGTTGCTGACTTTGTTGGGGACTCTCTTAAATTATCCAGAATGGCCGGAGAGACAGATGCTTCATACATAATTTTTTGTGGGGTTCATTTCATGGCCGAAACTGCCTCGATAATCAGTCCTGACAAAAAGGTGCTTATTCCTGATTTGGAAGCTGGATGCTCTCTTGCTTCATCTATTAATTCAAATGAACTTTTGAAATGGAAAAATGAAAATCCTGACGCGGTAGTAGTTAGCTACGTAAATACATCTGCAGAGATAAAGGCGTTGTCAGATTATTGTTGCACGTCTTCTAACGCAGTCAAAGTAGTACAAAGTATTCCTAAAGATACTACTGTTTTGTTTTTGCCAGACATGTTTTTGGGAGCCTATGTCGCAGAGGTGACTAAGAGAAAGAATATTAAAATTTGGCCCGGTGAATGCCATGTACACGCTGGTATAACTGATAAAGATATCAACTTGATGCTTAATAAGTATAGAAATGCAGAATTTATGGTACATCCTGAGTGTAGCTGCACCTCGTCTACTCTTTACCACGTTTCAAAGGGTGACATTAATAAGGAAAGCAAAATACTGTCTACCGAGGGCATGATGAACGAGGCACGAGTGTCTAAAAATAATCAATTTCTGATAGCAACTGAGGTAGGAATATTGTCCCGTATGCGTCAAGAAAACCCATCCAAAGAATTCATTCCCATAAAGGATGATGCAATCTGTAAATATATGAAAAAGATAACTATTGAAAAAGTATACAATTCTTTGGTTAATAATGTGTACGAGGTCAAGGTTCCTGAAAACATTGCAAGAAAGGCGATCGTTCCAATAGAAAGAATGCTTGCAATATCGTAACTATTTAATGATCACAGGGAGTCAAGTGAAAATCCAAAGTTACAAGAAAACCAGAAGCACTTCTTTTTTCTTACATATGACAGACAAAATTAGTTTTTCGATTTCGTTCAATCTAACTTGAGATCTCGAGACTATAATCTATTGATTTGACTGAATGTGTTAGCGAACCTATTGAAATAACATCTGGGCGGGATGAAGCATAGTCATAAATGTTGTCGTAGTTAATACCACCAGAAATTTCTATAATCACTCTGTCTCGTAGGCCAAATTCTCTAATTTTCTCCAATGAATGTCGGACCATCTCTGGTGTAAAATTGTCCAACATAACAATGTCAGCCCCTGAATTTATGGCATCCACAATACCGTCAAGGTTTACTACCTCGCATTCTATTTTTCTTTTATCTCCAAAAGCACTTTTTGCCAATTCAATTGCCTTTTTCACCGACCCAACTACGGCTATGTGGTTATCTTTTATTAGTATCAATTGATCCATTCTCTTTCTATGCGCAATCCCTCCTCCAAGGACTACTGCCTTCTTATCGAAATATCTTAATCCGGGAGCTGTTTTCCGTGTCGATGCTATGCGGACAAATTGTGACAAGTCACCAAGCTTGTCTACAAACTGCCGGGTTTTAGTGGAAATACCGCTCATGCGCATAACAATGTTAAGCGCAGTTCTTTCAGCCTTCAATATGGACCTAGCAGATCCACTTATTGACATCACCTCCGTACCCTTTGAAATAACCGAACCGTCTTTCACCAATTGTGTTACATCACAATCACAAATTTCAAAAATCATTTTTGCTTCGGCAAGCCCACTGGCTATTATGGTTCTACCTTTATCATCATTTTTGCAAACCATAGTTCCAGCGGACGTTTTTTCCTGTGGTATCAATAAATTGCTGGTGATATCTCCTGTTCCTATATCCTCAATCAAAAAATTGGATAAAGTGGTTCTTAATTCTAATTCAGAATTAAAAAAAAAATTTTCCTTTAAACTATCGAAATTGTAAAAGGTATCTGAATTTTTCAATTCAAATTAGGTTACTTTCAGAGCATATTTGTGTGGAACTGTTATTTCTAAAGTCGCTGCAACCTTTGATTTTTTGGGATTAAGCACCAGCATTATTCCAAACCAATCTTTTGAAAGTTCTGTTGATTTGCAAACCGGACACATCTTGCCAGTTGTCAGAGCTTTACATTTCTTGCATGCAACTTCTTTTACCAATACTGATCACTATGTTTTGATTACTCTTTTATCTTTTGTCTTTTTTGCCTGCCTTGGGATCTGCAGGAATTTTCTTATCTCCTGAATTGCTGCCAGCACCTTCGTCGCTTCCTCCCTGTGCGCGTCGTATTTCCTTTTCTACCCACTCTAATGCTCCCAAAAATGGCTGCCTACAAGTTATACCAATCTTACCCATGGATGCACTCTTTCCCAAGCTTATGGCAGTAATCCTTGATCGTATCTTGGATCCTATGCGTAGGGTCTTTTCAGATTGATTTGACAATATCAAACCCTGTTTTACATCACTCTTTAGGTAATCATCTGTAATTTGAGATAAATGCAAGAGTGCATCAGTAGGTCCTATTCTAACAAATGCACCAAAATCAGTAATTTCAACAACTTCACCTTCAACGACCTCGTGAAGTTTTGGATAAAATGTTAATGCTGTGAAATTAACCTTGTGGTACGTTGCGCCATCGCCAGCAATCACCTTTCCCACAGCATTAGTCTCAGCATCAATAATCAGAATAACATATCCCAGATCGGCGCTAACCATGCTTTCGTATTTTTCCTTTAATATTCCAATAGCTGTTAACTTTAGAGAATTAGTTAGCTTACTAGGAGGAATTCTTACTACATCGGACATATGTGCTATAGCAAACATAATAAAGATAAGACATATATCCAGAACCATCAGTTTATGAACTTTATGTTTTTATGACCAAATTGCGCCCCACCAATAAATACGTGTCTTTTTCTAAGTTGGAGTTATTATTGATTTTGAGAATGAATGATTTAAATAGAATAGTAACCCGATTTTTATATCATCATGGTTACCGTGGATAAAGTCATCAGTGCTCTGAAAAATGTGAAAGATCCTGAGTTACATAAGGATATAGTATCTATGGGAATGATTAAAGATATTTCAATTAACGAAGATAAACTTGCTTTTACTCTGGAATTAACGACTCCTGCATGTCCTTTTAACAGCGAAATCGAACAGGATGTCAGAAATACAATTTCAAACTTAGGCATAAAAGACTTGGATCTTAAGGTAACGGCCCGTGTTATGGAAGGTCGAACAATAACCATGGACCAAATTCTTCCGGGGGTCAAAAACATCTTGGCCGTAGCAAGCGGAAAAGGTGGTGTTGGAAAAACTACTGTTTCGGTTAATTTGGCTATCGCTCTTGCAAAGACTGGAGCCAAGGTGGGTATTTTAGACGCAGATGTTTACGGACCAAGTGTGCCACTGATGCTCGGACTAAAAGAGGTTCCTGAGGTTCTTGAGGGCAAAATACAACCACCTGTTACTGAAAATGTAAAGGTAATGTCTATGGGCTTTTTCTATGAGCAATCGCAGCAAGCCGGAATTTATCGTGGACCTATTATCGCAGGAATTGTCAAACAGTTCATTACAGACGTCAATTGGGGTGAGTTGGACTATTTGATTATTGATCTTCCACCAGGAACAGGAGATGCTCCTCTTACCATGGCTCAAACTATCCCGATCACAGGAATTTTGATCGTTACTACTCCACAGGAAGTTGCTATGAATGTAGCAGTCAAGTCTATTGGCATGTTTAACAAGTTAAATATTCCAATCATAGGTGTTGTTGAAAACATGAGTTACCTAAAGTGCCATAATTGTAGCGAAAAAATTCACATTTTCGGTGAGGGAGGTGGCCTTAAGATAAGCGAGCAATTTAAGGTGCCATTTATTGGAGAAATCCCTCTTACATCTCAAATAATGAAAGGTAGTGATACTGGGACTTCTGTTATTCTCTCTGACCCAGACTCAGAGTATGCTCAGGCATTTTACAAGATTTCCAAGATTACCGCAGGAAGAATTAGTGTAATAGCCTCAGAGCTAATGGATCAAGAAAAGGCCCAAGAGCAAGCTCAACAAAAGTAAAATTATTTAATAATAACCTTGAAATAAATTTTTTTCTATTCACACACATAATCGTCTTTAGAATACAGCGTAAGAAATAGTTGCAACCAAGTAGAGATGAGATGGCCAACATCACAAAAAAAACTCGCAGATTTACACAGATATTAAAGTCAAGAAATGTTTGAATATAATGATTCCTACAGTTAGTTTACTAAATTAAAAAATGATATTAGATCCAACTAAATTAGACCTTTTGAAAGAACCATTTGGGACGCTTATAAGGGATAATGAAGTTACTATAGGCTTAGTAACAGAGATATTGAAAAAGGCTCCAAAGGTAATCGCAGTTGGAGATACAACTACAGAAAAACTAGTTGGCTTTGGGTTTATTCCAGATATTTCTGTTACAGATTGCATGGAAAAAAGGGTTATCAAAGCCTCAAAATTCGAATATCCTGTTGATAAAACTATCCATCTAGATAATAAACCTGGAGAATTATCAGAACAGGTGGTTTTGGAGGTAAAAAAGTTAATTTTGGCAAATGCATATGACTCTAAAATTCGCATAATCATAAAAGGAGAAGAGGACCTAGTTGCCCTTCCATTTTTGATGTATTCGCCAAATGATTGGGTGATTTGTTATGGTCAACCAAACGAGGGGCTGGTTATTGTTCAGGTCACAGAAGATTCAAAGAAAAAAGCCATGTTAATATTTAATAAAGCGTTCATTTAAGATTCTCTAATACAGGGTATGATGATACGGTGGCTGTATGACTTAATTAGATGATTTAATTTTTACCATTCTCTGACCCTGATTCTGACAGCATATGAGATGAACTTGGCCGTGTATATATATGCGCACGGTAAGGATAGAAATGAATTTCGGCCAAAACACAAAACGAATAATAATCAAACACAAAGATCAAGATCTTAATAAAAGGTGATAGAAACCTGTGTGTTTCTTAAAATATTAAATTGATTTTTTGCTTAGCAATCACAGCCGCACCCGTCTTTACTGTTATCATAGGAACCAATTCTATACTTTTTCCTACAGTCTGTACAAACGCTTTCAGATTCATTTATGACGGCAGTTTCACAGAATGAGCATACTTTGGTCATAAAACAGAATATGCATTTGAAAAATAAATCCTTATCTCTTTTGCTTATTTACAGTTTCGTCAAATACAAATATCGGGGCTCTACACTCGCCTTTCTCTCTACCTGTCTTTATTCATCATCATCATTGTCATTTTATGCACTGCCCCCCCCTTATCCTAGCATAAATGACAATGACCAACCTATATTGTGATAATCATATCTCATAAATAGATAGAAAGTTTTGAATATGTTTTTGAAACAGAGCATGTTACTTAGGCTCTATTTAGATATAATTTGTAAATGGATCCTGTTTCGTCGCTGATATAATTCCAGTTTTCAGGATCGATATCTACAATAGAAAAGTATTCCTGTTCCTCTGCAGATAAGGCGTCATAGATAAGCTGTCCAACAATTATGTGATTGACCCGTGCATAAGTTGTCATTTTCGAAGCAATGCTGATAGTATAACCCAATATATCATAAACCGGCTTTTTTGCTGAAATCAAATCACTACTTTTTTGGATCGTTTTATAATCATATGCTGATAAATCATCTATTTTATCTACGTGGGGATAATACTTTACAATTACATTTTCTCCATAATCTATTCCTATCCTGACTCCAAGTTCAGGGTAGTCATACTGTCCAAAAACCGGATTAAATCCTTGATTAATTACCTTTATCATCGTGCGAGCACAATTTATGGCATTTATACATAGGGTGTACAAGTGCTCAGAGCTCACATTGAAAAAACCAAGGATGGCATCGCCAACGTATTTTAACACGTAACCACCATAGAGTCGAATGATTTTTGTCATCTCTTGAGTAAATGTTTGTATGATTTTTGAAACACGCTCTATGGGCAGGTTCATTGAGAGTTTTGTAGAGCCTACAATGTCGATATTTAAAATTATTAATTTGATCTTGTCATAGTTGTAAACACTTAGAATCTCTTGAGTTTCTTCAAATGGGGCGGTGAAAATGGGATCAGATCTTAGTGCCTTCCACATGCTTGATTGTGAAGCAGAAATTATTTTTTGGATGTCAATTAAAGCATCCACATGAAAAACAGACAGATCGTTTACGCTGGAACTGGTTATTAGTCTGCTGTCGTTTTCCTTTTCCTTTCTATCATTTATTTTTTTAATGACTTCTATAACTTCATCCAAATCTACATCTAATTGCAAAGAAATAATTTCCGGGGGAATGCCTGAATCAAAAAGGTTGATGATCGTTTGATGCTGTTCGTATTTGTCAAGCTTGATTGTTTGATCATTGTTTTCCACTGTCTTGTCTTCCGAATTTGAGATCCCCTTGGTCACCTACCCCTTTTTCTCTCTACACTGCAATGATTTCAACTCATCATTAAAATGTATATAGTGACAAATT
>QCWC01000072.1 GCA_013114705.1 Candidatus Nitrosocosmicus sp.
AATCGGATTTTTGATCATTACTGGCGCATCTGTGATGGCAGGGATAGCAATATCAAATGATATACTCATAGCTGCTAGAATTTTACAGGGGTTTAGGGGCTGCTTTGATTGCACCCTCAGCTCTATCCATAGTAATGAATCTGTTCTCAGCAAACAAGTCTGAAATGAATAAAGCTATGGGCATATGGGGAGATGCTGCACCTGCCGGTGGAACTGTAGGGGTATTTTTAGGAGGTATCATTACAGCCTGGTTTGATTGGTCATGGGTATTTTTGATAAATGTTCCTATTGGCATTGCAGTATTGGCATTATCTCCTGCATTGCTTCCCAAGGGAGTAAGAAGGAAAGGAAGTATTGATTACTTGGGTGTCCTCACAATCACCTTATCTTCAGGTCTACTGATATATTCAATTGTAACAGCCAATGAAAAGGGATGGTCCTCAATACAAACGGTAATGCTATTGTCTGCAAACGCTATTAATCCGGCTTCGTCATCGCTCCACAACACTATCCCATTGACATAGTTCAAAGTTTTAATTATTCCAGTATCCAAGTCTTGATATTTGATTATCAGCAACAATGGCCTCATACGAGACAGAAAAATAATCGTTTTGTAAATAAGGCTATCAATTCTTATGTAAAGAACTCTATCAAAACAGAAAAAACATGGGTTTATACTAGATCCTATTAGAGATGAAGTCTTAAAATGAGTTACGAGAATGAAATGTGTCAATATATGGAATGTAAAAACCAGGCGACAGGTTCGACGACAATAAGATTGCATGGATTCAAAATTACCATATATAATTGTGATAAACATAAACAAAATTCACTTGATCTGTCTGATAAGTGGTTAAAAGGAAGGATTTAAAATGACAGATTTGTGTAAAACGAAATGATGACTATTGACTAATATAACCGAAATAAATGATCTGCTACTGCTATAATATTATAACATAGTTAGGTTGTAAAACGTTACATAAGTGATAGCGAAAAACATCAAAAAGGTATGGAACCAAGCGTCAATTATTCAAGGCATTGTGACAAAGTAAAAAATCTCGGCAAATAATAGTATTGTTACCATGTATAATATCATATACTTTGGACGCGCGGGGATCAAGTTCCCAATAGCAGTAGGGTTCTAATACGATCAGGATATAAAATGGGTTGATAGTAGAACAAACTAAATTCACTAAGAATTATCACCAAATAGCAAAGGCTATAAAATTTGCTTTGTATTAGAACACATTCACATGTCTAATTCACAATCGGATCAAATTAAACAAAGTCAAAGACAAAGCTGGGATGGTGTAGCTTCTGGATGGCAAAAATGGTGGAGGATTTTTGAAAATGGAGCTCAAACGATAAGTGATAAATTAATAGAACTTGCAATTGTAAAACCCAATTCAAAGGTATTAGATATCGCAACAGGTATAGGCGAGCCGGCTATTACTGCAGCTAATCGTGTTGGTAATGAAGGATATGTGTTGGCCACGGACTTGTCACCTCAAATGCTATCTATAGCAAAAGAAAGAGCCAGATCCCTAAACCTTGATAAGATAATGGAATTTAAAGAAGGCGATGCAGAAACAATATCTCTGCAGCCATCGACATTTGATGCGGCTCTTTGTAGATGGGGATTGATGTTTCTACCTAATTTGGAATTAGGGCTCACAAATATTTACAAATCATTAGTAGACGGCGGACACTTTGCTGCAGCCGTTTGGTCTATACCCGATAAGGTACCACAGCTATCTATCCCCATGAATATAGCTAGGCGTGAAACAAATGCACCGTTGCCTCCACCCGGCTCTCCTGGACCATTTGGTTTAGCGGACCCGGAATTACTTTACGAGGCTTTCAAAAAAGCAGGATTCAAAAATATCAAGATAGAAAAGGCCAAGGTGACTTTTCGATTTGATACTGCAGAAGATTTTACAAGGTTCACTCAAGACATTGCAGCTCCTGTCAACACCATATTGAATAACCAATCCAAAGAGCGTACTGAACAAATATGGAATATGATAACTCAAGAGGTATCTAAATACACAACTGATATAACTGACAGTAGTGACAAACAAATACCCATAAGTATCGATAATGAAGCTTTATGCATAGTTGGTACCAAGTAACCCATGCGACAATTATTAAGTAGATTATATCTTATCCTATTTTATTAAAACTTTCCAAATCTATTCCTTAATTCTATTATATATTCGTCAATGGCAAACTCGTTGAATTTGTCAGATTCTAAATCTAAAGGTTTATTTCCCTGTAAATAATAACATTGTTACTATATGAACTAACATTTTATATGTATACCTTTATTCCACCGTCGATAGGACATGTGGATGCAGATCCTAATTGAGTGGAAGTATCTTCGGGAGTAATTATGAAATTTAGCTTGGAATTATCCGGATTTGTAAATCATGACATCCAAGACATAACAGCATTGAAAATAGGAGTAAAGTCTTGCATTGGTTTGGCTATATATATCTGGAGCAATCAAAAGAATGCACTCTCACCGTACAAAAATGATCTTTTACTAACCCACTTTATGAATACAATAGTGAGAAGTACTTGCATCAAATTAAATATCCACTAATTCCTCTTTGCATTACCATAGGGCTAAAACCAACGTGGTATAGGTTAGATCAATGCGTGATTGTTATTACCATACACAGTTTCATTTACTTTGGGAGCGTGGAAATGCGATTCAAGATCGAATCTATTCCTCCAAGAAGCCAATAAAATAAAATCAAGTGCTTTTTTTATTTACATTGTTACAATGGTCGACCATCTGTAAATATTTAACTGAGGTAACGTTAGCAAGAATACAGCAGAGGGAGACCGGGGTTTCGTCGGTATTTTTCCAGATAAAATAACCCCGAGAAATTTTTTTAGTGATCTATCTGCTATTGGTCGTGGCTTTATATAGAATTTCTTTCTAATTCCTATTTGTACTTTGTCACTTTCCATAAGGATATGGAAGGTGATTTTAGTCACCAGTTAACTAGTGATGCATTTAAAAATTTCAATCTCGGTGATTATGTTTTGATGAAGTCGAAAATCGAGCGATATTTGAACAGAGGTGATCAAACCAGTTTTATTTCATGATTTCTAAAAGTAATATATATGAGATCATAAGCATCAATTCTTTGAACTATAGCCTAATTGTCAATTTATCTTTAAAGTTTATATTGTTCTTTTTTATTATTGCAGAGATAATTTCATTCTCATTTTATTTTTTCAACCTTTTTCCTCAATTTAATATCCCGAATATCATATCATCTGGAATAGCCGGCTTTTTAATTCTGATTTATTTGACAAAGTCAAGAGCGTCTTCAAAATTTATTGACGGATCTCAAATATTTATTCTAACCTCGGTTGTCCTCTGGGTCACTGCTGAACTTCTATATGGATACTATGATGGAATTCTAAAAATAGATGCCTATCCGTCTCTAGCAGATTTATTTTACTTATCAGGCTATGCTATGTTCATATCATCTTTAATTTTGATAAACAAGATGTACAAGGTAGAGCTTTCATTCATAGTTAGTTCAATAGTTACTTTTTCTCTAATTGTTTTCTATATCATGTATATCTCAATATTCATATTTGATGTATTTGATTATGGCGGTGCTATTCAAGATTTAGTTTTATTGTTTACTTATCCGATAGCCGATCTGTTAATAATAGTAGTAGCTATTATGTATTATTTTAGAGGTAGATCCATTTCTCTTTACAAGGAACATACTTATTGGGTATTCATTTCTATTTTTGCATTTTTCTTTTTTGCGGCAGATTTAACATTCGGGTACAATGATTTGTCCAGTATAGAAAGTAATGAATATCTTTTCGATTTTTATTACAGTCTAGGATATTCTTTTTTGGGAATAGCAATTCTTTTTAGGCTCAAGGATATTCAAACTCCCAAAAATTATTAAATTAATTTTTAAGAATTTTAATACGGAATTTAAACAAAGAGATTTATGATTGTTTGTTTGTTCATCAAATTCTAATAAATATGAATCTGCAAATATTCTGTTAGTAATAGCCTGTGGAAGTTGAGATATGGTTCAAGATGGAATAGAATTCAATAATGGTTACTTGCATATTTCGGATTCTAACTACCTTTCCTGTCTCTAAGTTTCTCTTCTATCAAATATTGATTTTTGAATAACTAAATGATTATACAGGACAGAAAGTAACCGGTGGACAAAAAATTGTAAAGAAAATTGTTTCACTCAATAATATAATCAAGTCTATCCCTTTAACTATTGATAATCATAACAATGATGGCACACAATAAATTGGATTAATGAAAAATATGCCTTATTTATGCTATCGAGCATACTAATAAACAACATGGTATTTAGAAATGATTTAATCAATAATAATACCGGCATACATATGGAAAAATTAAATGGATTTTTTACAACATCTTTAACTTTAGTTCTGGCAACCGCACTACTCTTTCAATATCAATTCCCTCTTGCCATGGCACAGTCAGTCAATGATCAAAGTTTGAATGTGGAAACATTTGTTGAGGGTTTAAATTTACCTACCAGTATGGCCTTTTTGGATAGTAATAATATACTGGTTTTAGAAAAGGATGGATTGGTGAGACTAGTTTCAAATGGACAATTACAGCCTCAACCAGTTTTGGAGCTACCCGTTGATTCGCAAAGTGAAAGAGGAGTGCTAGGTATTGCTGTACAAGAAGATACCAATACTAATAACAATTCAAATCAAAATATGGACACCAAGAATGTTTTTCTTTATTATACAGCAGCTGATCAAGATACTGACGAATTAAGGAACAAGGTTTACAAGTATATCTGGAATGGTCAAACACTAGAAAATCCAACTCTAATTTTAAGTCTTCCGGCAATACCAGGACCTAACCACGACGGTGGAAAAATAATGATCGGACCTGACGATTATCTTTATGGAGTCATAGGAGACTTGAATCATGATGGCATGTTGCAAAACTTTCAGGATGGTCCTAACCCCGATGATACCGGAATTATATTTAGAATAAATACCACCGACGGGGTACCAGCACCAGACAATCCATTCTCCACTGACCAAGATGATCCATTAAGTAAATATTTTGCATACGGCATTAGAAATTCTTTTGGATTGACCTTCGACCCAGTTACTAAAACTATCTGGGATACCGAAAATGGACCTGCTTCTAATGATGAAATCAATATTGTCGAACCGGGATTCAATAGTGGCTGGCAAACAATAATGGGTCCAATTTCATCTTCGGGTAATACCGAAGAAGATCTAGTGAGCTTTGAAGGTTCTTATTATGCCGATCCGGTTCTGACATGGTTGGACCCTCCAGCTCTCGCAGATATAGAATTTTTAAACTCTACTAGTCTGGGTGAGGGCTATTACAATAATGTGTTCGTAGGCGATTACAATAATGGATATTTGTACTATTTTGAGTTAAACGCCAACAGAAATGGATTCATTCTTGATAACATTCCAGATTTGATCGTGGACAATGAAGAGGAACAGGAATCCATTGTTTTTGGCAGCGGTTTTGGAAGTATAACAGATATAGTAACAGGACCTGATGATGGATTTTTGTACTTATTATCACATGCGAATGGAATTATTTATAGGATTACACCTGCTTAATAAGTTCAATACTTCTAAATATATACATATTTTTAGTGATTTAAGATACTAGTTGTTGAAAACAGACCTAAAATGATGAGGTATCGGAACCTGTAAAACTAATAAACAATAAATATAAAAGCGTCTTTCTTTACACGGGTCAACATTATTCACCCAATATGAGGGATGGTTTCTTGAAGGATTTGGATATCAAAAACATCCGATTTTTCAACATTAACAGAAAATATTCAAGAACCATTATTCAACATATATCCCAAATGTAGACCGACTAATACATCCAATAAGTTGTGGTCCTAGGGATACGGTTCAAGGTTGATTGGAATCTTCACATCCCATGATACATCCTGGTCGTATGATTTTGGAAATAATAAGGACCTAAAATCAGTAGTCCATTATTGAAATATCAAGAAATCATAATCGGATACAAAACATCACTTTAGTACGAAATATCACAATTATAAGGGTTCGATAAATTAAATAAAGTAAAAATTAAGTCTTATTGATAGGTAATGTTTAGTTGTGGAGAAACCTCATTAACTCTTATATGTATGGTGGATGTGGGAGGAAAAACAATATCATCGGTAGAATTGTTGTAAATTGCAATATCAGTAAGGTAAGTGGATTTATTGTTTACTATATCACCCGAGTATGTACAAAGGTCTCCAGCTTCTGAACTCAATGGAGATAAAGCTAAACCTACTAAAGGTTCCGGATTTGCTGGCCCAAAGAGGAAAACAATAGGTGTAGTAAAGTCCTCGTTACATGGAATTTTTGCAGCAATATGACCTTTTATAAGACTATATGGAGAAGAGTCATAAAGATGAAGATAATTTCCTTCAGGTAATGTTACACCCTCTAATAACAATATTTGAGAATCACTGACAATAAAGTTTTTTGCTACATTTGTGTCTTGGGATTGTACTTTTTTCTCAGTTAACTCCTGACTTTGAGAAAATGATAACTGTATTCCGATGGGCGAAATTACCATAAATACTGAAAATAATAAAATAAAGGCGCTATTTCCTATTTTCAATGCAAGAATAATTAAGTACTTCTATAAATATATATCTTGGTCTAAAACTATCAATATTTATTGGAATAAAGGACACATACGAATTTCAAAAGATATTGGACCTCTTTAGATTCTATGTGACAGCAATTTAAAAAAATACAGCTTGTTACTAATAATTGATCTACTCTGTAATTAAATTTATAAATTAATACTATTTTCATAGATTACTAGATAATATTTGCTTTCATCTACAGTAATGCTGAATAGAATAATGAAGAAGTAAATTATATACAAATTTCAATGATAGTAGAGAAATATTTTCAGGCAAGATCTACCTGAGCAATACTACAAGAACATATCATGTTGACCAGAGACAGTCCCCGCCATAATGGCCATTGTATACTCTAAAAGGAATAAATGGATTTGTGGAGTTACTTCATTATGAATGAGTTCGAGTTAAAATACAATTTGCTATTGGATTGACACTAATATTTGCAAATGGATTCAAACCCCAGTGAATTATAAGGTCATTTCCATTTTAGCGATCAGTTAGTTTGGGAGCGTGGGATACGATTCAAGATTGGATAGAATCCAAGCATTAGAACCAAAGGAACAGGCAAAAAACATTTGAATTCAAAATAAATTATTTTGTGATCGACGATAAATTACTGAAACGTGTATATTTTTGTATTATTTACCACCTTTGTCATTTTTATTTTCTTGCTACTGTCAAAAGATAACCCAGTCGTATATTATTTTCTACCACATATGGTTCTATGGCACATAAGAAATCATCTCTAAACGAATTGATTTGTTCAACACTATTTTGATTCTTTAAAACCTCAATTGTTTTGAGCAAAGGACCATAGTTTGTACTCATAAAATTCCAAAAGTGACCAGGACTGAGAATGGGAAATAATGTTGTTCCCCTTTCAAAGTAGATTTCTGAAACCCCATTTAATCTCTCTTTTACAACTTCAGGATTTCCCCAAAGTATTGGTGAGGGCGGTGCATCAGGCTTTTTTGGCAAATATTTACCATTGACTCTAAATATAGACCCAATAGCCAATTCGGGTGGCCAAGTTGCAAATGCTATCCTCCCACCTTTCTTTGTTACACGAATCATTTCTTTACTGGCAAGGTCAGGTTGAGGTGCGAACATGTGTCCAAAGCTTGAAAGCACTACATCAAAGGATTCATCCTCAAATGGCAGATTCTGGGCATCTCCTTCCTTCCATACTATACTATCTAGTAACGCTATTTTTTCTTCCTCTGCAGCCCGCTCCAATAGTTCAGATGTGATATCAATTCCAGTTACGTTCGCACCCTTTCTTCTCGCGGTAATTGTAGTGTTACCATTACCACAAGCTATATCAAGAACAGATTCTCCTGATTGCACATCAACTAGCCTCACCAAATGATCAGAAATAGGAGGTAGCATAGTAGATATACTACTATAATCGCCCAGTTTCCAAACATTCTCTGATTTTGGATTCAATGATTTTTCTCTATTGTTTTCTATATTTATTTGACTCATAATTTGATATCACGATATCAAATTATATATAGTTTTCTATTACTGATATCGTGATATCACTTAAATGGAATGATGCATATAATAAAACTGTGACACGCAATTTAATAATCCGTGGCTTTGACGACGAGATCCATTCACAATTGGGCAATCAATCAAAAAAGAAGGGTGTCTCTATCAATTCCATAGTCAAAGACGCCGTGGACCAATGGCTAAAAAAACAAGATGAAATACCAAAAAGACATCACCTGCTTCTCTATGATAACGAAGAATCTATGCAACGTCTGATGAAGTCACTAGATAAGATGACTCAAAAAGAAGACTGGTTTAAATGTTTTGTTCGCTCTTCAAATACTTCAATCACAAAAGTCTTAGAAGGCCTACATTGGTTCGATGGAACAATATTGCAGTACAAACAATCTCAGAAAGATAAGATGAAACATATTAAAGACATATTGCAAAATATTTGGCAAAAGTCTAACAGTAAAGAGATTTTGTTGGTAGATTTTCTCATCAACGATATTGCATCTTCATCAATTCCTGAAGCGGTTTCACTTGAAAAGCAATACGATAAGAATAGGTTGGAGGGTCTCGTATTTTGTGCCTATGAGATGACCAATCTTTTTAATGCATCCTCATCAGAAATTATAGAGATGTTTGATTCCCATGATCAGGTATTTCTCCTAAAAGATGATCAAATATTTAAAATACATATAACCAAAGAAAATACACACAAACTATTATTGAGTTAATTCGTTGCTCAGAATGAAAAGTAAATAAAAATTTAGTGACAACTTATCCGCCTCATAATAATATTACCTAATAAGAGAGCATTTGGTTGGAAAGCTTGGGGATTAAGTTCCTTGTGGTAATAGAGTTCTACTATAAGACTTGCTAAATTCAATCAAGACTTATAGAAAATGAAAAGGGTTAGGTTCGGGTTCAGGTTCGCTTCCAAAATTCTACGACTGAGGAAAAGTATCTAGAATTAAAAACAAAATTAGTAAATGGGTTAGATCATTCAAGAAACAGATCTCGAGTGTATTAGTAAAATTGGATCAATATTATGATCATATGTATATCACGTCACGGAACCTGTAATCGATTGATTTCCAAAATGAGTACCGATTTTCGCTGGATCAAAATATACAGAAATATTCTTTTCATTCAATGTAATGGTCACAGGCACTTTAGAATAAAATAATCCACCATCATTCATTGTGATTGTAGTTGTTCCTTTTATAATGGTCGAATTAGTTAGATCAATGGGAGCATAAGGGATCACTAGATCTCTAACCACATGTTCATGAGCTTCCGATCCATCTGGTTTGACCATATCTATAACTGCATCAAAGGCAAGCACTAAGGTTGGAGACTCTGTTAACGACCAATTACCCGTATTTATCCAGTCCGGATTACCTGATATATCAGTTTGAGTATGGTTAAAAGTACCTGTTTTTGTAATATTTTGTTGCTGAGCGTTCACAAAATATAGAGTTTCATTTGATACTGTTACTACTACACCTAAAGATAAAGATAAAGCTAATACTACTATTGCAAACACATCTGAACTATTGTAATTATTTGATCCTTTAAATTTAT
>QCWC01000073.1 GCA_013114705.1 Candidatus Nitrosocosmicus sp.
CCAATTAGATCAAAACAAAGAAAGATGCGAGGCCTCTCAATAAGAAAAAAACTATTGTTACCAGGTATAATGGCCTTATTATCTCTGGTGAGCGGAAACTCTATTGCATATGCACAAATACTTGAAGAAGGGCAACAGCAACTGCAACAACAACCAGTACAGTTAACAGATCCATTTGCTGAATCACTAAATGTAGCCAAGACAAAAGTTGAGACTGCTACAGCTGCTGGAGCATTTGGAAATGGTGTTCCAGAATTGTATAACATATCTGTCTCAGATCTTATGCTTGCTTTCACAATTACCGCAATCGGTTCAATTGCGACCTTCATATCAATCAATATATTACTTCCCTACTTCAGTAAAATGAAAGTAGCTCATACAAAAATTCATCACACCGTGGTATAAACGTGATCACTCATCAGGATACCATTTTTTTCCTTGTTTTGTTTCCCCAAAGCAAAGCACGAGTTATTATGATAAATAGAGGCTTGGAAAGAGTAAAGTTTCGCAAATTCAGAAATCTTGTGGATACAGAGAATTTATTTCGAGACTTTTTTTATTATCCTTTGAGAGGGTTATTATCTACTACTATTGGTCGACTGAAAGGGTAAAAGTTAGTTTTCTGGCAAACGTAATTTGGTGATTATGTTATAATGAGTTGCAATGGAATATGTGAAAGATTCAAAGCAAAAAAGAATCCGGCCGTTTCTTCCAGATATGCTCAAGGACAAAAAAGATGCAGTGTTTGTGAAATATTCATAAAATGGGACGAGAATCCATATTGTCCATGTTGTAGTTATAAACTAAGGACAAGATCTTTTCGAGGTTGGGGAATGCGCAAAAAATACCGTGAAAAAACAATAAAAAGATATTAATCAATCAAGAGTAACAACTCACTGCATCAATTCAATCTGCTATTTACCGATTCTGTCCATAAAAATCAACTATTGCAGACTCTTACTACCCCTGATAATGAATTCAGGGGCGAGATACAAGAAAGTCATATTGATGTGTTGGTTGCGTAGCCATGACAATTAAATGACCTTCTTGCTCTCAATAGAATCCCTGTGGAGATACAGTGAGTCCTGCAGTAAGGTCCTACGAAACATGTCTCTAAAAGAATGGTTTACACATGACTTTGTGTGTTGGATTTATCCATTGCACATCATCACCTGTCATAATAATACACAAAAGAAGTATTTACAATTTTTGATTTTAATTAGATGAAAAATGGTAACATAAAATTAATATTTGGATTGTATTCAAATTTGTTTTTGTTATTATTTAAGATATCAAAGTAAATCAAACTAATAGTTTGTTGATAGTTCTTCTTTTAAACCAAGTTGTATGTTCTGTTGCCAAAAATTCCTCGTAATGACATTGCATTAGCATCATTATATTGATTTTCTAAATTATTTCTGATTAAGTTTTTTTATTTTCCTTTGCAGAGGGGAGCTTTTGTTATTACAGCTCAAGTTAGTTAGTTTTCAACTATGGTTTTTGATGACTTATTTCTTCCCAAATTACTAGTCCATACAACTCTTAGTATGCATAATGTTCTCCGATGGTCTATTATATAGATGAAAGACCAAACTAAATGACAATAATGCATACTAACTACAATAAGATAGACTGAGATCTACCTACTTTAGCATTTTATAAGGAAATATCTACATTAGTATATGCGATGAAGCCACAATATACTTCAGACGACATAAATCGTCTAGCTCATACATTTATCAAAGTCATGGTTGAAAGAACAGGCAGTGAAATTAATGTACCATTAAGATTTATTGATGTGTATAACGATGCTTGTACTAAACAAGGCGGAAGTAACAACAAATATGAGACAAACACAGAGATAAGACATCACGTTCGAGATAACCTACTTAAAAATGGTTTCATCTTTGTTGACCCCGAGGATGTGGATTCTGTTTTTTTAACACAAAAGGCAATAGATGAATATGTAGATAGATAAAGAATTTGTCACAATACTGTTTAGACATTGTTGATAAATAGAATATATCTTAAATTATCATAAATACACAAAAATTAATTACTTTAAACCAAACTCGATGAACTTTAAATATTCCTTGACGCTGATGGGATTACTGAATGAATCCAGGAGGAAATGCTGGCTTTAAACTACGCTAGATAAGCCTAATTCTGACATTTAACAGACTCTATCTTGTTTTTGTATGTTATGAAATTACCAAATGGACACAATAAAGAGTAATTTCCATTTTAAACTATACGCTGCGTATATATGCGTAAAGGTTAAATCAATCCAGTTGGTATCATAGTGCATATGCATTCCGGTCAATCGAAGGGAAAAATAATTGAAATAGAAAGCCTTGTTATATCGGAAGTTGAAAAGGAATTAAGAAATTCGAATGAAAAGAAGGTATTTGATAACCTCTTCGATAACCTAAATTTGTATATGTTGTTAGACTTAACATCGACAAAAAGATCTACACTCTATCAAGATATGCTAACAGAAAGACGGTTTCATCCATTCGAGTCACTTTTGGACTCACTTAGCAACATACAAGGGGATTTGGAAAGCAAAGAATTAGTGACCTTGGAAATATACAGATCTACAATTAAGGAATCGTCTAGCAATTTTATCGGATGATATAAAATATTATTGGAATCATTTCATAAGAAGAGAACAAGACTACTATTATGTTGCTACCTTTCTGCACCATATTTCTAATTCATGAATTTTGTGAACAAACTGTATATTTCATTTATGATGTAAAGAATATATGTAATGGTAAAAATTCTGATTCCTTGATTGCAAGATAGAAAGAGAGAGATAAAATTCTATAGTATGTTATGATAACATACGGTTGATAGAAATTTCATGATTGCACTTATCCTCTATTTTATTCTATGGTGAAACCACTGATTTTGCCATCTCAATACATTGAGTAAGATGCTTTTGTTCTTCTTTTAGGATAGATTTTACTGTTGTTAGGGCCTTCTTGTTATCAAAGTTCTCACAGATAGCCTGCAGCACTTCGTAATGAGACACTTCGCCTCCTTCGGCTAAACAGAGAAACTCTAGTGCTTCTGATGCGTCAGGGTTTTCACCAAGATACGTTTTCATAATCTTGTTAGCTTTTTCCTCTGTTTCCTTTGCTGATTCTTCCACCTTAGCAGTATCTAGCTTGATATTCTTATCTTCAGAAAATGCGTTCACAACCTCTTGAATTTTCTCTTCATGAGTACTAGCTTCATCTTGTATTTCCTTGGCTTCATTTTTAGAATCAGATTTTAATAATTTCATTGCTATTAACTCATCAACTGCTTTTTGAGCTGCACGTTCTAAGCCTAGAACTTCACCTAGTTTCTTTTGCAGGTTTTCGATATTTTCTTTTTTACTTGGCACCTTAAAGCATGTATAAAATAGGTTAAATATCTCGATGAGAGATAATCCTATTCTTCTTTAATAGAATATTATCATTGGATAATCTTCTAACTTTATACCGGTTTTGATACACCCAGATACATGTATTACTTGGTTCTGATTTTGTTTCTATCAAGCACATATTTTCTGAAAAGAAACATTTCATCTCTAAAGCCAGTATAATGCCAATAATACTTGTTAACAACCATCGAGATGACAAACCAAATTATGCTATTTACCACCATGGTAAACAAAAAACCATAATAATACGCCATTATGATACCTGTTATAGTGCCTCCAATAAGAAAAGGAATTTGGCGCTTCAAAGTTGATTTTAATATGGTGTCCAAATGACTATCAAAGTATATGCCTGATAGTTTTTAACCAACCTTTATTTTGTCTATATAGTTAACAATGTAGACATTCATAGACTGTTAGTTTTCACCACTTTACTACTATAGCGATTTATCTAGTTTAAGAAAGGCGTGTTCATAATAACGGTCCTAACCTCTGATAGCCTCTTTCGTAAAGTCATTATATTAATATTTGCTGCTGAAGCAATTCTGGCTTGAGATATCTTTTGTCCATTTTTTTTACACGTGAGATATAGTATAGCTGCAGCAACGGAAAGTGTATTCTTACCTGTGAATGCATTTTCATTTTGTATAGCCAAAAGCATATCAATGGATTCTCTTATAGCTCTTTCATTGATATCGGCTTCATCTGCAATCTTTCTAATGAATATAGTAGGTTTGAACTGTACATGGCCAATTTTTAACTCTCTCATAAGTAGCCTATAACATCTGGCAGCAAATGTCTCATCTGCTTCTACTATTTGCGAAATTTCTGCTAGGGTTCTTGGAATGCTGAAATTTTTGCATACTATATAAACACATGCAACTATTACTTCTCTGATAGACCTCCCCTTTATTAGGCCCTTTTCAAGCGCCTTCTTGTAATACAAAAGTGCATCTTCAATACACACAGAAGTCAATGACAACTTGTCCTTGATTCTGTTGAGTAAATCAATAACTATCTTTAGATTTCTCTTCTTATTTGAACAACTTACAATTTTGTTGAGAAATTCAATTTTATTATGTTCTTTTCTGTTAGAAAATCTTTTTGAACTGGTTGCATCGTAATCTGCAATAGATGTAGACATTCCCTTGTCATTCAAAATAATGGAGTGCGGTAGTACAGTGTTGGTATCGCTTTTATATTTGTAATAATTGATATCTAATTCTGCATCATACAGATTATCCTGGGTGACTATACCACATTCTTTACAAATCTTTTCACCTCTCTCATAGTCATAAATAATAGAATGATGATGTGATAGGCTTTGTGGATCTTGGAACTCTACAGGATTAACTATTACAATATTAGACATTGCCTACGTATAGGTAATAGTACTTATGTATAGGATGTTTACGATGTTTGTGATTGTAACTTCAGTACTACAAAACATTACAATTAGGTACATGAGATATAGGTATAAATTGTAACGTAAATTCAAATTTTCTTGATTCTAAGGGAGAATAGATAAGATAATAAATCATACGTCAATTTCCTATTTACTGCAAGCAAGACCAATACACCGTTTTTAGGAGATATTCTGGTCTACAAACGAAAGGAATTATAGAACTATTTACTACATCGCCTTTCCAAAATCCCATGCAGAGAAAAACTTTGGTGTAATTTCAATTACAATCTGTATGCCTTTTCTAGTATTGTCCATAATTATTTGCGCAAGGGGGTTGTCTATTGTACCCAAATATTTCATACCCAACTTCTCTACGATAGGTATGTTTCAATCTATATCTTCAGATATTCTTACCATCCCTCTTCCTTTTACTCCCTTATACGGAAAAGTCTCATCATCAATTGAGAAATAGACCTTGGGATTTTTGTATAGATTACGAGCCTTCCTTGTCATCTTAGGAGTTGCTACATAAATTTTGCCCGATTCTTTGTCATGTAGAAACCATAGTGGTTGGATACTGGGATATCCGTCTTAGTCAATGGTAGCTAACTGCAAATTAAGTTTACTATGAAGAAATCTATTAACCTCATCTTCTGTGACCTTATTTGGCGTATCAGGAATGGACTGAATTAGTTTCAATGTAAATACGAATTCTCTATTTAATTTAAGTTTTCTTTAGTAAATGTCCTGACTCAAACACAACTCATAAAGAAAGCAAATTATTATCGAATTGATATAATGATATAGATAGTTTGGCATACACATATCTTGAATAATGTTTTAATCACATTTTTGATATTCTTTTATTGTTTAAGAAAGAAAGAAAAGACAAGATATCTAATGCAAAGTATGGTTTGATAAACCTGTTTGCAAAGTGACATTCGTATCAAGCGGAATTTCGCTGCTTGTTAAATTGTTGACGTTAAAGTTTTCGTCTGCATCTGTTTCATCACTCTCTAGGCCCAATCCGCTAATCAGAGTGCCAAACATTTCGTTAGCACCGGCAAAATGACCACTTGTTTTATTAACGTCAATCATAAGACCCAATACCTTTTTACCCATTAGATGAACAGTAATTGGCACTTGGCTAAATTCGATACCTTTATCTGAATGAATATTTGAAATTCCTGTAATTACAATATCATTACCAGCAAAGATTACATTTTCTGACTTGAAATTATCTATCAGGTGATTATGACTAAGACTTCCATCTGGCTTTATCATTGTAAAGTTTGCATTGAAAACTGCTGTCATATTTTTTGACGAGTCATGAGTTTTATTTTCACTACCTTTAATGTCAAGGCTCCACATACCCCCTTGAATCCAAGTTACAATGTTATCTTGAATTTGGTTATTCGCAAAATGACCAGATGCTTTTACTATGCTTGAATTATTTTGTTGTATTATCGAATTCTCGCCGTTTAATATGCTATCAAAATTAGAAATATCCGGATCTTCCTGTGCCTCTGCCCAATATGACCATGAAGAAAATGAGGATATAAGCTCGGATTTATTATCTACATTTGGTTCTAAATATGATATACTACCAAACATCAATAACAAAAATGATATTAACACTACTGAGTAATGTAAATTATTCAACGTGTCCTATTTTATCACTTTTATGAATAAATCTATTTCGTCTTGACAACACAATTTATTCAAAAGAAATTTTCAATTCATAGCTTAAAATTGTGCGATGGTTATATACTTTATTTTTTATAAATTTTAATGATTAAGCGTTTGGCAATTCCATCATTGTTTATCATTATGATGATACTTGAATCTGAAACACTTTTTGCAACTAACTTCATCATAGGAAGGACAAACAAACACAACAAAATGTGATAATTACAGCTGATTTTGATTTAGAAGTTAAAAGAGACATTTATCCCCTCGTCTTACTATTTAATAACGATAATACGCCCTTTCGATATGTCTTTAATAACTATCCATTTTTTTCACATTCTTTTTCTTAATTATTGCATCATGGTCCATAGTCTTTCAGGATTCTTCGATCGAGGTAAATAATAATTAAATCTAGTTTCTAAATTTTTCTCTTCTAACGCAAATTATGCTACTTCTAAAAAGAAATGAGAAGTATCTTCAAAATAATCCGTTTTTGAGTCAAAATTTTTATTTTTAATATCGATAGATGCAGAAAATATTCTAAGATTAAGCACAAAAATTTTTAGGGTTTTGTCAAATTTATAAGAGTATCAACGATAATTTGTAGTTCTCTTAAAATGCTAATATATATGAATTTTTTTGGATAGGAACATTATCTATAAACCTCGGAATGGGATTGAGGAATGGGATTTGCTTACATTGTCAGCTGATCATGGGTTTAGACTTCGATAGATAGAAAGTAGACCTAAATGTCCGCAGTGGGATTCGGAGCCTTATCACAAAAAAGCAGGGAATTTAGGATTTTCATTCGTTAGGATGGAAAGCTTTGAATTCGCTTCTTCATTCAGGAACTTTGTTGTATAGTATGGGATTGGTTGTGATTAGACTATTGTGGATCAAAGTAGAGCTTACATTTAATAGATGAGTAAGAGCATTAGATCAACTGTTATATACCTTGTCAAAATAAGCAAACATATTCATACATCATTGACACAGATAAATCATTTTAAGGCAATAGATTAGGAATGATAAAACGGTTTCTGCACTCTAACTTTTATATATTAACGATGAGAAATCTGATATCTATTTTCATATTAATAGAATCGATTTCACTTTTATTTTTTCTTGCCACTTCTTATCTTCACTATAACATTCCAACTATTTTGTCATCCGCTACAGTTACCATGTTAATCTTCATCTATTTGCTAAAGTCACAAAGCTCAAAACACAATATTGGCAAAATTAATTTTTTTCTTTTTTCTTCATTAATTTGCTGGTTTATCGCAGAATTACTATATGGATACTACGATGGAATTCTGCAGATCGATGCATATCCATCTCTTGCAGATTTCTTTTATATGTTAGGAAGCATTTCCTTTGTTTTATTTTTCTACTTTTCAAATAAATCATATAAAATAGAACTCAGAATAATTATAAGTGGTTTAATTACATTTTCACTTCTTATTGTTTATTTCTTATATCTAGGATTATTTGTGTTTGAAATATATACACTAAGTAAAGATGCGAGCACTTTAATACTCCTTTTTAGCTATCCTGTTTTCGACGCCTTTATTGCACTAGCATCTATCGCTTATTTTCTTAGGGGAAAAGAAATATCATTAAAAAAAGAATATAATTTTTGGATTTTCTTTGCCTTTTTTGGACTGTTATTTTTCATCGCTGATCTTGGGTTCGGGTTTAATGATCTTTTAAAAATTATCGATACCAACTGGTATCTAGATATTTTTTATAACATAGGGTATATTATGCTTGGAATAGCAATAATAATCAAAATAAAGTATGCTACTGGTACTTTTGTACAAACCCAATGATTTGCCTAGTTAACATGAAATCCATTATTGTGTTAGACAAGGAGTTCTGGAGAGACAAAATTTTGATATTACTTTCCAACTCGATAGATAAAGAAAATTCCACGATTGTACCAAATTATCGAGGTTGAACCTTTCACACACTCGTTACCGCAGATGACAAACAAATGGGGCAATCTGATCAAAGAACTTTTATGAATTAAAATAAAATTCAAATATAAAAGAAAACGCCATGTTATAGGAATTCGATTTCTGCCAACCTGAAGACATGCATCTTATGAAATGTAATAAAATCATTATCGACTATTATTTGTCCTAATAGATAACAAACCCTTGACCCTTGAAATTGCTAAAAATCTAGAATTCTCAAAGAATGTAATAATAACCTATGATTTAGATCTCAGTTATTCAATTTTAGAATATTAACCTATTTTAATAACAAAAGTTAATGCAGGTATGGAAAAATTAAGTTGATAGAGTATCTATTTAACCTATATTCTTTCATCTGATGTATGACAAATATAGCAAATGTCATAGAACTAGTGGGCTCATCGGACAAGAGTTGGGAGGACGCTGCTCAGATTGCATTAACTGAAGCGACAAAAACAATTCACGGTATAACTGGAATCGAATTAACTGACACGACTGCTAAAGTGGACCCAAATACTGGAAAAATAACTGAATATCATTCTACTGTAAAGATCGCCTTCGGGGTGGACCGTTCCTAGAATCTGTAAGCAAGATAATTTCTATTTTTTTTAGTTAATCTTAGTTTAAGAATCTTGTTATTGGTAACAATATACTTGACCATATTTAAAAGGTTCATGGCAGATTTTTTTCTAGCTTGAGAAGGTCAGGTCTGATACCTTAGTATTTTTCTAATTCAGGATTACTAGTAGAATAATTCTGTGGTTTCTTGTGGATTAGAAGGATGTTTTGTATTGTACCAGTTGGAGTATCAGCAATAATAGTAGTAGTAGATATCAGGCAAACCTCACTCATTTCAAATTTTCCTTTACATATTTTAAAACTTCTATATAATTCCTTATGGCGGTGTTATTCATATACAAAAGAGAGTCATTATCGGGATTTGCATCTTTTTCTTTTTCTAAATCCTCAGTTCTTTTCTTTACAATATATTCTATATACCTAATTACTTCCTCTCTATCCATTTCTTTTCATCTCTTTCAATATCTCATTCACTAGTTTAATGATTATCCATGAAAGATTTTATACCTGATAACAAAAGACATTACTTCTTTTTGTGAAGAGAGCCTTATCTCAGGTTATTAATGCGATTTGATCATGCTGGACCAATAATAGAACTATTTTATAGATATCGATGTTAATCATCAACAAAATTTCCTTAGAGCAGG
>QCWC01000074.1 GCA_013114705.1 Candidatus Nitrosocosmicus sp.
TATCGGTAACTGTGAATTCTTCTCAATCAGGATTTAAATTTAGTTCATTTTAAATAGGTCGAAAATTTTTTACAATGTATGAGTGAATCGATTGAGTTAGATAATTTCACTGTGAACTTCTCTTTCCCTTGCCCTAAATGTGAATATCTAAACGAAATAGCATCCAGTGAGCTGCATAACAATAGCATTGAGTGTGGAATGTGTGAGACTATTTTCAAATTTGAGGGTCTGGATTCTATTAAAATAACTGCTACACTCGAATAATCTGACACAAGAATTATAGCACAGTCTTTATTCAATAGCCTTGATTTAGGTAATAGTAATGGTTTTACCGAGCAGAAAAACACTAGAAGGTCCTTCCCGTGCTCCTCATAGAGCTATGTATAAATCGATGGGTCTGAACGATGACGATCTGTCAAAGCCATTGGTGGCTGTATGTAGCACTTGCAATGAAGCAACTCCATGTAATATTCATTTGGGGAGACTTGCACTAAAAGCAAAAGAAGGTGTGAGAGAATCAGGTAACACACCTAGAGAGTTTACGACGATAGCAGTATCTGATGGAATTGCAATGGGGCATGAAGGAATGAAATCTTCTTTGATAAGCCGTGAAATAATCGCAGATTCAATAGAAATAATGGTACGTGCCCACCAATATGATGCGGTTGTAGGTATTTCGGGTTGCGATAAGAGTCTACCTGGAACCTTAATGGCAATGGCAAGACTCAACTTGCCGTCTATTTTTGTATATGGTGGAACAATTCTTCCAGGAAATTGGAACGGCAGGCCTGTTACAATACAAGATGTGTATGAAGCTGTAGGAACATACGACGCCGGCAAAATGACATTAGATGAGTTAATAGATTTGGAAAATGTAGCCTGCCCTTCAGCGGGATCCTGCGCAGGCATGTATACTGCAAACACAATGGCTTCAATAAGTGAGGCATTAGGGATGTCCTTGCTTGGCAGTGCTACTCCTCCAGCTGAGAGCGAGGAGCGACAACGCATAACCTTTGAGACCGGAAAATCCATTGGTTCTTTATTGGAAAATAACATCAAACCAAGAGACATCTTGTCATATGAGGCGTTTGAGAATGCAATCATCATGGCAAATGCTATAGGAGGATCCACTAATGCCATTTTACACCTCTTAGCGATCTCGAGAGAGGCAGGTATAGATTTAGACATTAAAGATTTTGAGTACATACGAAGGAAAACACCTCATATTGCAAATATGAGGCCAGGAGGTAATTACGTAATGCTAAATTTAGATAACGTTGGTGGCATACCAGTAATTTTAAAATCGCTGTTAGATAAAGATATTATAAATGGTAACGTGCTCACGGTAACAGGGAAAACTTTAAGACAAAACTTGGGCTCACATAACTTTCAGAATTCAAAGGTTTATTATAAAAACCACAGAACAGAATACAGGAATATACTAAAAACAGTTGACAATCCAATTGATAAACAAGGAACACTAAAAATATTATTTGGTAATTTGGCTCCTCAAGGAGCAGTAATCAAAATAGCCGGGCTGAAGGAGGAAACCTTTAGTGGTTTTGCAAGAGTGTACAATTCTGAAGAATCTGCATTTGAAGCTGTATCAAAAAGAGAAATAGAAGAAGGTGACGTTGTTATAATTAGATACGAGGGGCCTAAGGGGGGTCCGGGGATGCGAGAAATGCTTGCGGTTACGGCAGCGATTGTAGGACAAGGGTTAGGCGAAAAAGTGGCTATGATAACTGATGGCAGATTTTCGGGTGCAACGAGAGGATTCATGATAGGACATGTTTCTCCAGAGGCAATGGTTGGAGGACCGCTGGCAATAGTACAGAAAGGAGACAAGATCGAAATAGATCTTCGAAAAGAAATTGTCGATCTAAAGATAGGCAAGAAAGATTTTGGTGACAGGATGAAGAAAATTAAGACAATAAAGAATCGATATACGTCTGGAGCTTTAGCTAAATACGCTTCACTGGTTCAATCTGCCTCAGAAGGCGCCATTACAAAACCTATCACAAAATATATGAAAAGCATCCCAAGCTAATTTGGAATTTCAATCATATCAATCGTTCCATATATTGGCTGGTTATATAGGTGACCAGCTATTTGATCATCCAAGAATATGATTTGAATCGTCTCCAAATTATTTATCATTATTGCTGTTTTGACGTTTTTTGAGACAAGTTTATTCTCAGTAAAAAAATCTACTGTGCCAATTAAGTAAATGTTCTTGTCATTTCCAAAATAAACCTTCGCATCGCTCTTAAGACCATTAATGGTATGCCAATGAAAGCCTGTTCCATTTGTAGTGATCATGACAAATCTAACATCAAAAACCGTCAAGTTTGATTTCAATACCGACATTTGCCAATTTCCTGCTAAAATTATCGAAATATTCTCGCTTTTCAATTGCAATGGGTCACTCAAATTTATAGAATTTATAGTCGGATTACCTTTTTCAATTGATTGAATAATTATTCCAGACAACATTGATACGAGATTGTTTGATAGATCATCCGTTTGATTCGATTCCATTAACAACGAAGGTTGTTGATTGATGCCAATTGAGGAAGAAATGCGACCCGAATCATCGATTTTTTCATTTTCCTCATCAAACTGACCGGAGATACCCGTGTTTGTATTTCGGGGGTCATTCAAATCTGCTCTATCTTCCGACCCCGGGGTCTTTGAATTTTTTATAATTTCGGTCATATTGGAATTAAGATCTATAGTCGACATAACTGAGCCTGAAAGGGAAAATGTTTCATTAGCACCTATACCGGAACTAAGTGCTCCTACGACCAAATTTTTTGAAATATGATCATCAATAGAAGATAGGTCAAATGATGTAAAGGTTAAAAAGAAAACGAAGATATTTGTTAAAAATATTAAAAAAGCTTTTTCATAGTTCAATGATGTTTATTAAAAACATTTTATTAAATCTCTTTCCATAATGTAGCCAATGTATAAATTTTGGATTTGAGGATATTGATTAGAAATATGTTAGACAAACAGGTTTTACTTGATTTTTTGAAATCTAATGATGGCAAAGAGTTTTCAAAGGAAGAATTAATCAATAGGTTTGCAGAATCGGATGATGACGCGAAATTAATTGACAAGTTGTTATCAGAAATTGAGGTTGATCATACTTATGTTATCAATCAGTTGGTGGCCTCCTGTAAGGGCGGTACTGTTTATTTTAGATGGGATAATCAATAAGCATGATGGTTCGAAACTTAATATTTTTGATTTCTTAGCCTACCATCAACAAAATTATTGGGTATTATGGATTGCAAATTCACTCTAAGATGGGTAACTTGCTTATTGATATCATGGCTTAGATTAATAATCAATGAAATAGTCGAGATAAAATAATTATGATCTATCATAAAGTTCGATATTCTATAGAACAACTATGGCAAAATTACAATTAAAGACTACATTTTAAATACTGCATAGATGGAAGCCGAAACCGCGAATTAACTATCTTCAATCCTAGATTTCAACCAGGTTTCCCAAGATAAGAAGTGTCAGGTTAGGTTTTTTTTGAGTCTTAAATTGAAGTTAAGTAACCTGATTAAAAGGATTTAAGAACTTCAATTATTATAAATTTACAGAATTCTATTTGAAATTGATAAGGAAAGGTAAAGTAAAGGATATTTATGAAGCAACGACTAACACGTTAATTTTTTCTTTTTCTAATAGGGTCTCTGCTTTTGATGTAATACTTGAAGATGAAATACCTTTTAAAGGTAAAGTATTGTGCGATTTTGCACTCTTTTGGTTTGAAAAATTAGAATTTAATAATCACTTCATCAGAAGGGTTTCTCCTACTATGATAGAAGTAAAAAGACTACAAGTGATTCCAATTGAATGTGTGGTTCGATCCTATCTCTATGGGAGCTTGTACTCTAGGTATCTAAAAAATAATCTTGATTTAGATGACTTGACTCACTATTTCAAAAATAAAGACCTTCCTATTGCCTCAAAATTGCCTCAATTACTTTTTGACCCTACTACAAAATCGGACGAGCATGATGAATCGATAACGGCCTCTAGGATTTTGGAGAATAAAGTGATTACTCAAGATGAATTTGATTTTCTGAAAAATTCCTCATTGGAGCTGTTTAGAAAAATAGATTCTATAGTTACCAAAGCTGACTTTATCCTAGCTGATATAAAATTTGAATTTGGAAAAAATCAAGTTACTAATGAATTGCTCCTTGCCGACTCTATCGGACCAGATGAATTTAGAATTTGGAATAAAGATGATTATCGACCAGGCGTCATGCAAGAAAGTTACGATAAACAGGTGCTGAGAGATTGGTTGGATAAAACTGGGTTTAAACAACATGTAGAAGAGTGTCGCAAATCAAAGATAATTCCAAATGTACCTCGCCTACCTACCAAACTGATCTCCGATATTTCTGAAAAATATATCAATGCTTATGAGCGAATAACTGGACGCAGATTTGAAAAGTCCTATTAAATTTTTGAAAGTTCTATTCTGCTGTGATCCTTAATGTCCCTTTCTTTTCGGGATCTTTGAGCAGCTCGATTATTTGTCGGGGAATATCGACAGCAGCGGTGCTACTATTTAGACAAATTGTGCGGCTACAAACGAACGTACTTTTTCTTAGTACAATGTCGTGACTGTGGTTTAAAATTAGCTCACTACTCCCTAAACCAGAGATCCTTAGAGTAAACGGCTCTACAATTAGTTCAAATTCTATATGAGAGTTATTTGTCCTGATCTTCTGCTTTAGATCCGCACAGATGTCAGAGCAGGCCTTGGTAGCTTTCACACCTATAATACAATCCCCATTTGAAGTCAAACGCTGATCTTTCGTAATTTCTAATGTTCGAGGATGTAGAGAAAGAACATTCTTATGGCCAAAAAATTTAATTTCCTCTGTTATCAAATGACTAGTGACACTAACTAGCAAGGATAAATATTCGTTTATTTTTTAAATAAGGTAACTATAAATAAAGATCTACAAGTAGTTTAGTTGAATTGTTACCAGCAGCAGCAGGTTATGATAGAGGAATTACTGTTTTCTCACCTGATGGCCGTTTATATCAGGTAGAATATGCAATAGAAACGGTTAGAAGAGGTACTCTAGCTTTGGGGATTAAAAGCACTGATGGAGTTATATTAGCCGTTGAAGAAAAAACTCGAAAATTACAAATATCAAATGTTACTCAAAAAATATTTCAAATAGATGATCATATAGGACTTGCAGCAGCAGGTTATATTCCGGATGCTAGGACTCAGGTTGACCATGCGAGATTTTTTGCTCAGAGTAATAGATTGATTTATGATGAGGTGGTCGACGTTGAAGGGGTTGCCAAGAATCTAGCCGATATGGCACAGCAATATACCCAATATGCGGGAGCTAGACCTTTTGGTGTTGCATTGATACTTGCAGGAGTCGATAAGAATGGAATCGGATTGTATCTTACAGACCCAAGTGGAACGTACATTGGCTATGATGCAGTTGCTATTGGAGCAGGTAGTGAACAAGTTACTGAGCATCTTGAGAAGAATTATAAGAATGATATTAGCTTAGAAAAAGCCTGCATTCTTGCAATTGAATCGATATTTATGGTTAGTGAAGAAAAAACAGGTACAAAACATATCCGACTGGCAGTGATTGATTCTAAAACTAAATCATTGCGTATGATGTCATCTGAGGAAATAGAAAACTACTCAAAACAGGTACAGAATAAGGAAACACAATCCTAATTTTTTTATTGATATTCTAAAAAAAATTAATTTTAAATACTTATCGTTTAAATAATTCTAAATTAAAGATGATCTAATTAATAATGTCCATTGAAATTGGATCTAAAGCCCCAAATCTTATCTTATCAGATTGGATGCAGGGCTTGCCAACCAATATTGACCAAATGATCGGTAATGTTATTGTAGTTGAGGTTTTTCAAGTCAACTGTCCGGGTTGCTTTCTGTATGGATTACCACAAGCAGTAAATCTATACGAAAAGTTCAAGGATAAGGGTGTAAAGGTAATTGGAGTCGCTACAGCATTTGAAGACTATGATAAGAATACGATTGAGAATTTGAGACTCTTAGTTTCGGAGGGAAAAGTAATAGGTGAAACTTACAAGGCTTTGAAACAACACGGAAAATTAGTAGAAGGTGATAAGTTATATTATAAAATTCCATTTCCGATAGCTCATGATAAAATTATCAAAATGCCTACAGTTGTTACTGACAAAATGATTACAGAATTCATTAACGTGTATGTGCCAGATTACTCTTCTTATTCAAATAAAGATAAAAGCGAATTAACTCAGAGAGTGCGGGATTATTTGGCTAATAAGGAATATTCACCTATTACTTTTGAAACATATAGGTTGCGCGGGACGCCTTCTTCAATAATCATAGATAAGGAAGGTACATTGCGTTACAGCTTTTTCGGATCAGAAGGATACTTAGAAGGCGCTGTTAATGAACTGTTAAGTGAAAGGTAGTGCAAACTACAGGAAAAAATTTGAAATATGATGTCGCTATTCCAGATTCATATCTATATGGAATTACAGAAGACATAGATAAGACTTTAAAAGTATTTCAATTAGCAAGAACTCTCTCAATATTCCGAATCAATAACATCAATATATTTCATGATAAAATTCTAAACCCTAGCACTTACGAACGAAATTTTCTATCAACCATATTAGAATATTTAGACACACCTCAGTATTTGAGGAAAAAAATTTATCCAATGTCAGAGATGTTAAAAACAGTTGGCCGACTTCATCCTATAAGAGCACCTCACCATAAAAACAAAGTCAATATTAGATATCTGAAAAGCGGAGAAATCCGGGTTGGCATAATAGAAAAAAAAGGAGGGACACTGTTTGTAGATATAGGACTCGATTATTTAATAAATTATGATGGACGATTTAATCAAGCTGGCAAAAAAATTAATGTAAGGTTGTTAAGGAGAAATAAACAGATACGCGCTGTAGATGTAACGGAAAAAGAACTTTCTAATATGTTTTGGGGATACTCCGTACGTTACTTTCCTGATTTGAAAACAATCGTTGATAGGTATAATCCATCTAATTTGATTCTAACCTCAAAGTATTCAAAACATTTCGATAAACAAGAATTTCAAACTGAGATATCAGGAAATGTGAAAGCAGATGCAACAATTTTGGTGATGTTTGGATCTCCAAAGTATGGTTTAGACATGATATTTGCAAAGGAAGGAGTAGATATCCAGAGGTATCATTCTTATAATTTTTTTCCATTTCAAGGAACTCAAACAATAAGGCTTGAAGAAGCTGTTTTAGGAGTTTTGTCTATCCTGAACTCTTGTGTTAAATGAATTCAAAGTTTGGTTAACCGATAATAAACTTATTAATGGGATCCGAAAAATTTTCCTATCTATGGGTCACCGCAAATATAGCGCACCGAGAAGAGGTAGCATTGCCTTTCGCCCTAGGGCCAGAGCGAAAAGCTTAGAAGCTAAGATAAGAACATGGCCCGAGAATTCTAGTCGTGATAATGTTGGATTAGTTGGTTTTGCCGGATTCAAGGTAGGGCAAATTCAGGTTATGACAGTTGATGACAAGGAGAAAACTCCAAATTTTGGTAAACCCTTGATGAATCATTCCACGATAATATCCTTACCACCTTTAAAAATTGTGGGTATACGTGCATACTCTGAAGATCAATATGGCAAACATGCATTATTTGATGTATATTCTAAAGACAGCGTTAAAGAAATCTCTGCAAAATACAAGACCAAATATTCAGAAGATGCTATGAAAAAAGCCGAGGAGAAACTTTCAATAGCCAAGCATTTGATGGCTATCGTTGCAGTAAATCCAAATAAGATTGGATTATCCCAAAAATCCCCGTTTATTTATGAAATTTCTGTTTCTGGAAAAGATAGTCAATCAAAATTTGATTTTCTTAAATCAAAACTAGGTCAAGAGATTAAAGCTTCTGAAGTATTCAAGACCGGTCAAAATATTGACGTTCATGGAATTACTAGGGGAAAAGGGATTGAGGGCCCTATAACCAGATTCGGTGTAAAGAGGAAACAACACAAATCAAGGAAGAGTGTCAGGGCTGTTGGTACCCTTGGACCAATTTCTCCGGCCACTATAATGTATACCGTAGCAAGACAAGGACAAAGAGGATTTCATCAAAGAACCGAATATAATAAACGAATCTTGCTAATGTCAAATTCCGAAAATACAGAAGTTGTAAATATAAATCCTGCTGGTGGGTACAAGCATTTTGGATTGGTTAATGGGGACTATATGGTTGTAAGAGGCACGATTCCAGGAGTTCCCAAAAGACTCATAAAATTAAGACAGCCCATCAGGAGTAAACAATCTAAAGTCAACGAACCTAAAATATTGGAGGTAGTGATTTAAATGAATTCGAAGATTTTTGATCTAAAAGGTAAAGAAATAGAAAGCATCCAATTGCCTGCTGTATTTAATTATCCATATCGTCCAGAAGTCATAAAAAAAGCATTTGTTAATATTAATACTCATCACTTTCAGAGACAGGGTAGATATCCGGCTGCAGGTGAAATGGTCAGTGCCGAATCCCGTAATACAGGATTGGGTATTGCTAGACTAGCTCGTGCGAAGGGTGAAGGATTCTCCAGAGCAGGTCAAGCAGCTGGGGTTGGTGGAGTTCGCAAGGGTAGACTGACACATCCGCCAGAATCATGGAAAGTAACGTACAAGAAAATGAATAAAAAGGAAAGAATTTTAGCGTTATATTCTGCGATCTCATGTACGTCCAATGGTGAGTTAATTACTAAAAGAGGTCATCTTATTGATGGTGTAAATTCATTTCCTATAGTAGTAACAAACGATGTGGAGAAGATTAGTAAAACAAAGACATTGCTTGAATTATTGAAAGTATTGGGTTTAGGAAAAGATCTTGAGAGGGTAGACCAAGCGGTAAAAAAACGATCGGGAAAAGCAAAACGGCGTGGACGCCCAGCCAGAGTGGGAAAAAGTGCTCTAATTGTGGTAGGAAATGATGAATGTGACCTATTAAAATTGGACAATTCTTTGCCTGGCGTAACCGTAAAACGAGTTAAGGATTTGAGCATACTTGACTTAGCTCCGGGAGCTAAACCAGTACGCCTAACTCTTTTTTCAAAGAATTCGTTGGATGCACTAGAAAATATCAAAATTCCCATCCATAAACTGATGGAGGAACAGAATTGAACAAACTATTAAACAGCAAGAGTCTTGATATTGATGCTGATTTGGCCAGTAAAATAATTCTAGAACCCTATGTAACGGAGAAGACATTTAACATAATAGAGAAGGAAAACAAACTTAGTTTTATAGTGCATAATAAAGCAACTAAAGGACAGATTGTAAAATCAATGAAAATTATTTATGAAGCCGATATCAGCGAGGTAAATACTTTTAATACGATTCGTGGTAAAAAGGCCATTATGAAATTTAGGAATGTGGACGGGGCAAGACAGCTTGCGACAAACTTAGGACTGGTATAGAAAATGAAAAATTTTGTGAATCAAAAAACTAGACTATATATGCTTGGAGTGGTATGAAATGGCGCGAGAATTTAAATTTAAAGGATACTCAGGAGATCAGATTCAAAAACTCTCAATTGAGACTCTTATGCCTCTTCTGAATTCCAGACAAAGGCGTTCGCTTGACAAGAGATTATCTACATACAT
>QCWC01000075.1 GCA_013114705.1 Candidatus Nitrosocosmicus sp.
AGAATAAACACATAGATATCTAAGTCTTTTTCGCAAATCTCTATTTCAAAAGTTTGATATACAAAATCGTTATCGTCTAAGATTTTCAATTCTTAAAAAATATGACTATGAATTTAAATAAATAGGGGTGTGCCTCTCATAAAATTTTGGAAAAAAAGTATCTTTCGCAGCCTTGGACTTTGACAAAAGAAGGTTCTACTCAAATATTGGTCCCTTCTCCTTCTTTAACTCAAAAAGAACCTTCGAAATTCCCAGCTTTCTTTAACCCTGCAGCAAGATTTAACAGGGAAATTTCAATATTGATTTACAAGAATTTTCTTCGATTTCCAAGAAAGAATCTTTCTTTTGTCGATTCTCTATGTGGGGTGGGAGCGAGAGGTCTGAGAGTTGCGAAAGAGATTCCAAATGTGCGGAAGGTTATTTTTAATGATTACAATTACATTGCCCTTCAAAGTGCAAAATCTAGTTCAGTCTTAAACAATATATATCATAAATGTAACTTTTCCAATAATGAAGTCTGTCATTTTTTGCAGAATCATTTTGATTATTTAGAAAGAGGAACAATTATTGATCTTGATCCTTTTGGCTCACCAGTACAGTACATAGATTGCGTCTTGCGGGCAATTGAGAATGATGGTATGCTTTCTGTTACTGCAACGGATACAGCTGTTCTATTAGGAGTTTACCCAAGGGTATGTTCTAGAAAATATTACGGATTTCCGTTACGTACAAAATATTCTTTAGAAATAGGTACCAGAATCCTTTTGGGTTGCATTGCGATGGTGGCATCTAGGTTTGATATGATCATAATACCTGTTTTTGCTCATTCGTATAGAAATTATATTCGAGTATTCTGTAAAGTATCGAAGAGTAACCGACTAGCTAATAGGGTGTCTGAAAATATCGGCTACGTTCAGCACTGCTTTGAATGTGGATACAGAGCATCGATCAAAATTCACGATCCAAATTTGAAATGTCAAATTTGTCAAAGGAAGACACGTTTGGCAGGACCAATATGGTCTTCTAATATTTTTGATAAAAATATGATTGATACTTTGATTCAAAATTTGGTGGAACCCGAAAAAACCTTTACTGGTGACAATAAGCATTCATACGTACCGAACAAAATAATCAAAAAATTTTTTAGTATTGCTAAAGCTGAATCTGATTATCAGCCATATCACTATCTAAGTGATGAGTTCGGCAAGCTCTTGCGCAATAGTACTTTACCGGTAAGCATAATTGTCAAAAGTCTCCAGGAAGAAGGTTTCAAGTCTAGCACTACTATTTTTTCTTCCACAGGATTCAAATCCGAAGCTAATGTATCACAAATTCAAGGCATTCTTAATAAAATATCAAATAAATAATTTTTATTAAGGTATCGAAAAGCTGATGGTTAATCAATACAGGTGACGCCTTGTACTATGTAGCGGTATTTGTAACCTTGGTTATTTCTGATGTTGGGATGATGTTAGTCTTTGAGAACTTGCCATTTTTTTTGATAATCCAATCTAATCCGTCCTTAATTTTGGAAATCGACTTTATTCCCAGTTTATTCAGGTAGACTTGAGGTAAAGTTGATATCAAAATTATTTCGTATTTTTCCCTTAGTACTTGAAGGAAGTTTATGTGTTCTAGCTCGTAAATGTATTGGTACTTATCTAATCCATTAAGATCTAGTCTTCCTTCAACATATTTTGATATGGCTCCTTCATTTATACCGCCTCTGTTCTCCGACAACAATACAATTGTTCCTCCATCTGTCACCGAATGACAATTATTCCACAATAGATTTAAACTGTTACCTAAAGTTATTTGAGATGAGTAGGTTGAGTTTCCGGAAATGAACGCTGATTTAGAATAATCACTTGTTATACTAGTCTCTTCTTGGAAACTGCTAATTGCAGTCATAAAAGAACTGATGTGATGTCCAAAATACATTGAGGCTATTCTATACCTGTCAGAAAGAACATGAATTAACTGACAATCCATTTTTGAAAGGACTTCTATAGAAATCTTCAATGCCTCTCCACATAGACCTGGTTTTGGTGGCTCACCTATTACTGAAGCATAGATTTGATTCATAACTTGAGGATAACATTTTTTAATTAGCTTCGCAGGACTACCACTAAATCCAAAGACAGGATCATATTCGATCTTATCCATTAGTATTATGTTCTTATATTGAGAAATCTTCTTCAATACCTCTTCTGACTCAATTCTAGCGATATCGAACGTTTCCTTGGAAATATCCTGTCGCAGTTTGAAGCTAAATGGTTTTGAAAGTAATAATATATCAACCGACTCAATTCTCGATTCATTGGCCAAATCTCGAATGATCTTGATTATCTCCCACATTCTTGGAAAAGGAGTAGTAATTAGAATCAGGGTAGAATTTTGTAAATTCAAGTTGTTACGGATGCTTGAACTTATCTTTACCTGATCTAATGGATTAATTTCAGGTTTTATTATATTTAATATATTTTCATATTTGATGTCCAAGATGATCTCCGAATCTCCATACCCCAACCAAATTTCTGGCATATGTTAATGTAGAAAAACAAGTAACTTATTAAATCAAACAATTACTACATTGTCTAATTTGAACGAATTCAATTCTATGGATGATTTGAGGGACGAGTTGGTGACTTTTTTATATGACGTCAAAGCTATAAAATTAGGTAATTTTACACTTTCAAGTGGGATCATTAGTCGATTTTACATCGACTTGAGAATATTACAAAGTTATCCGGTATATTTTAGGAAAGCCATATTTTTATTGAAAATGCTGGTTTTTCAACGCATCGGGTGGGATGGGTTTGATTATATTTGTTCCATACCTACATCCGGAACTATTTTTGGATCAGCACTATCTTACGAATTATTCAAACCTCATATTTATGTGAGAAAAGATATGAAAAGCTACGGGACTCAAAAAAAAATAGAAGGTGATTTAAGATCTGGATCTAGAGTGCTGTTTGTGGAAGATGTAGTTACTACTGGGAATTCTCTCTTAAACGCAATAAAAACAATATTCGATCAAACTGAGAACAATCGGGTTGTGGTAATTATGGATAGAGATCAGGGTGCAGTAGAAAAATTTAGGGGGTATGACATCAAAATTGATAGGGCGATTACTATCAATCAAACCATAGAAGTCTTGAAAAAGAATAAGCGGATAAGTGATTTTGAATATCGTACCATTAAAGATGAAATGGTTGAAACTTAGCTTTCATAGATCATTAAATTCTTTTCTTCTAACAGGGTGTGCAAATTAGTAACTGCTCGGTAGACTTCAGTTTCTTTTTTGGCGCCAGTACAAACCAGTTTCCCACTTGCAAACAGCAAAATCACAGTTTTAGGATCTAACATTCTATGAATCAATCCTGGAAATTGTTCGGGTTCATACATACTCCTAGGTAAGATTCTTGCTGCCAATTCTAAGTGTATTTTACCGCCGAGGCTAGCAGATGCGACAATATTTTGAATTTCGATGATTGGGTCATTTTCAATAGGTATTCCACCCTTTCTCAATTTTTGGACTACGTTTCTCACAGCTTTAATTGCCTGTTCTTCAGACTTTGCTCCGGTACAAACCATCTTTCCTGAACTGAAGATTAATGTAGCTGTTTTGGGAGCTTTTAACCTAAATACTAATCCTGGGAATTGGTCTGGATGATATTCTACATCAGGAAATATTTGAGTAATCAAATTTAAATTTACAGTTTGATTGACCGTTGCAGATGCAACAACGTTTTCAATACTTACCATTGGCTTTGTTTGGGGCATTATTTCTTTTCCTTGGGTATATAAATACTCGATATAAATATATCTTTATGTGATATTGTCAAATTTGATCAATAACAAACCTACATAAACACTTAATAATTTATTTTATGATTCGCGCTATTAATCGTAATTTATTTATACTATAACACAAGAATATACTATTTTTCTTATTATAATTTAAATTGTGTATAAATATTTCATTTAAAAAATCCTCGATTAAACTATTTTTGATTTTGATCGAATATATTGTTCCGTTCTAGTTTAATGTGATTAGGTTGAAAAACTTTTGATAATTGTTTGAAACAAGTTTTAATATCTCTTACCAAATTTGAAACTTATGTCACAAGACTTTAGAATCGACAAAGATTCTCTGGGAGAGATACGTGTCCCAATTGATGCTTACTATGGCCCATTTACGATGCGGGCTAAAATGCAATACCAAATTACAAAATTGCCACCCCATAGGAATTTTATTAAATCATTTGTCATGATAAAAAAAGCGGCAGCTATCACCAATAAAGAGCTAAGAGTATTACCTACTGATGTGGCAGATGCCATCATCCAGAGTTGTGATGAAATATTAGATGGGAAATTATCTCAGGAATTTGTAATTGAAACACTGAATTCTGGAGCCAGCACTGCTTTTAATATGAATTGTAACGAAGTTATCGCAAACAGGTCGCTTGAAATTATGGGATTTAGTAAGGGTCAGTATGACCGGGTCAGTCCTAATGATCATGTAAATATGTCTCAATCTAGCAACGACACATCTCCGACTGCGATCCACCTAGCAACGATCATGAATTGTATGGAGTTATCAAAATCCTTAGACGTTCTTATTGAATCGCTTGAAAAAAAATCCAAAGAGTTCAATGAAGATATCAAAATTGGTAGGACACACTTAATGGATGCAATTCCCGTAACCCTTGGACATGAGTTTAGTGCGTATGCTTTAGCTATAACTAAATGTAAAAACTTGATAGATAGATCGCTTGAAGATCTATACTATGTAGCCTTGGGAGGTACTGCTGTTGGAACGGGAGCAAATACCCCAAAGGGATACCATGATTTGGTAGTGTCTAATTTGGCAAAAATATCTGGATTTCCTTTGAAACCTTCTAAAAATTTGTTTTTTTCCTTGCAAAGTAAACTCGAAGTTACAAACTGTTCATCAGCAATAAAAAATCTGGCTCTAGAATTATCCAAGATATCGAATGATATAAGATTGATGGCCTCTGGACCTATGGCGGGATTCGCTGAAATTACAATTCCAGCAGTTCATGCTGGATCATCGATAATGCCGGGCAAAGTTAACCCATCTCTATCTGAGAGTCTGAATATGATTTGCTTCGTAGTCATAGGCAATGATCTATCAGTCAGTCTTGCAGCTCAAGCGGGTCAGTTTGAACTAAATGTTATGTTGGGGGGTATGGTGAAATCAGTTTTAGACTCTACAGATATGCTCACCAATTTCCTGCCTATTTTCTCGAAAAATATGATTGACGGTATACAAGCTAACAAAGCCAAATTACAATCTTATGTTCAGAAAAGTCCAGTACTTGTAACACTTTTGAATCCTATTATTGGGTATCTTAAGGCTGCTGAAGTGTATAAAGAAGCTCTTTCAAGCAACCGAAATATCCGTGAAATTGTACTAGAACGTGAACTTATGACTGCCGAACAATTTGATGAGGTTATGTCAAGAGAAAAACTAATTTCTTGATCTAGTTTTTTTTGAGGGTCAAATTCTTGTCATAATCGAAATCACAAACAATACATTTAGTGAATCGTTCTCCATCTAGGTGGTTGAAGTGTATTCCGCAGTTTTGGCATGTGTGATGTGAATCTTCATAACCATCTTCAGCGATGAATTCTTTACTAGTCAGCATCTGACTCTTACAACTAATACATCTGCAGTTACATTCCATTTCTAATTTTTTCCATACAAGATATAAAAATTGTATGTTTAAATGTTGGGGATTGCCCATTGGAAACATTGAAAGTGTTTTTTTCCTTCACTTTACTGGTAATTTCAGGCTTTATGCTGGGTGAAGCTGCATTTTCGTTCGCTTTGGTTGATCGTGATGATTTAATTGAAGATGTCAAAAGTACATCTGTTGTCAAAGTAAATAACGTGACTGTAGACGTAATTTTAGCAACAACACCTAGTGATCAATCGAAGGGGCTAGCCGTTAAGGACTCGATGAATGAAAATGAAGGTATGCTTTTTGTTTTCAAAAATCCTCAGAAGCATTCCTTCTGGATGAAAGATATGAAGTTTCCAATTGACATAATTTGGGCAGATTCTGCAGGTAAAATCGTACATATTGAAAAGAACTTACAACCATGTATCTTTCTATTACCTTGTACTTCATATTCACCCATAAGTGATTCTCTATATGTACTTGAGGTTGTTTCAAACTTCACCAATAAATACGATGTAAAGATCGGCGATCAGATTCTGTCCGACTCTATTTCTATGGATAAAACATAAGTTATGTCTTGAAACTATCGACCAATTTTTTGTGATAACTGCTCATACATTGGATATTTCTGTCGTTTTCAGATGATATTTTACTGATGCTCTTCATTTGTTTCTTGTTATATATTGATTGAAGAAAGTTAAAACATGTTTCACAAGCATACAAATTAGATTGATATTGATCAGTACTGTCTATTAGACTTATCGTTCAAGTTTTGTCCAATTTTATAAGATCATCATTTATGGATGACCAATTCCTTCGGGTTAACACTTAAAAATAGGATACAATGTAGGATATCTAGCATGGCTGCCCGCAAAAGTACCACAAGAAAAATTAGACTATTAAAGAAGATTAAACAAAATAGACCGGTGCCAGCCTGGATCATTATTCGGACACATCGACATGTTAGAACTAATCCAAAGCGTAGGTCTTGGCGTAGGTCAGATGTGAATATCGGATAAGGTTAGGAGGTAATAAGAATGTCAAATGTTGAAGATACATTAGCAAGAATATATACGATAAATTTTAGCAAAGCATGGTTAACTCCAAAGCATAAGCGAACCGACCGTGTTATCAATATGATTAAAGAATTCGCAACAAAACATATGAAAAGTTCCCAGGTAAAGATAGATCAGGAACTTAACAGGTATATTTGGGAAAAAGGAAAAACCAATCCCCCAAGAAAAGTAAGGGTAAGGATCGTCAAAGATGACGATGAGCAAGTCATAGTATCATTATACGAGGATGTAATTCTCGATACTGAATCACGAGATAAGCCTGTGTCTGATGATGAGAAGGAACCCAGCAAGACTGAACTAGAAGAATCTGGATCTGATACCAAAACAACAACCAAGAGTAAAGATGATGTTGTCGAAGAAGCGGGTTCAAAACCTTAAAATATTTTTCTTTTAAATTATTAAAGCCAGATTATTTCTAGTTATTTGAAATGTCCTAAAAATTTTTTATACCCATAGAGTAGATTCTAAATCTCTGATGTAATCCAAATTCACTCCATCATGCATTGCAATTTCGGGTTCAAAATCTAGAACATTATCTTTTGGTATCAAGAAATTCAGAGGGTCGTACAGAGAAACAATTTTATGATCTGTTGTTGCAAGTAGGTGACACCTAGTTTGACCGTTACCTTTTAATATCAAGTTTATATCCTGTTGAGCAGAAGGAAGCAAATTGTTTGATGATTCAACTAGGTTCTTTATTACTGATACATTTTCAGACGATTGGAAAAGATATAATGAATACTTTTGAATTTCTGAGAGATTGATTTTCTCTGTTAAAGCAGACATCGTGTCTATAAAAGCATCTTTTATCTTGGGAGCATTAAGCCTACTAGTAGTAACAAAGTTAAATTTACTTGGAAAGGCTTTGTTCAAGGATTCTATTACTATATCGGAAATAGCTTGATTAGTGAGGCTGAAATGTTCATCTAAGGACAAATCTAGATCGTTTCTTATCACTGCATCATTATCTATGACCAAAATATTTTCTATATAACTACTTAACAATGATAACGATACACCGCATCGAAATAATTTTTCTTTTTCAAAACCAAAGGGAAGAATTGCGAAGCATACAATCTGTATATCTGTTTTTTTTCTAATCAACTGAGCTAGCATTGGTAAAATTGCCGATCCAAACCTAGAAGCAAGGTTGCCTATTAGTATAATTGACTGAAATTCAGACACTTTTCCAAAAATATCATCGCTTGTTTCTAAAAAGGATTTTCTAACTACCTCGGGGGATGGATTGATGATATTTCCGGAATCTATTTGTATCACTTTGTCTGAGTTTACTGATTTTAAGGATTTGTTTGTTAACAAGAAATAATCGGAATTTACTCGATTGATAAGGCCCATTGTAATCCTACTCCCTGCATCTCCAACTCCGACTATACAACTACTAAACTTCTTTGTATTGCTCAATGGTCATTAACAAATCCCAATTGATAGATAAAAGTGTTGTCTCTAATTTTTCATTAATTTACTATTTCTAATGGGATTGCGTTTAGAGTATGATGTGAATTTGAGATCACCTTTACAATTACTCTTTTGCCCATATGCGGGTTTTGAAATCGAGATCTATTTTTTGCAAAAAAACTATGAAATTCAGTTTTTTCAACAAGTGACTTGTATTTTTTTTGATCTTTATCGTTTGAGTAAGTAAATAGCTGATTAGGATCTTGATCTAAAGAAATTGATTTATAATAGTCATTTCTTCCCTTCAATATTCCATTTTCAATATCGTCTATCAGTATTTCTCCTTTCCACCCTTGCCATTTGGAATTCTTTTCAAGGGCTATCTTCTTTATTAATTTATGAAGCTTTTCTGACCTCATGGAGATTATTTCGTCATTAACTTTAACCATCTTAGAGGCCAAAGTTCCAGGTCTTGAACTAAATTTTGAGGAATTAACTATATCAGGTTCAATATCTCTTATCAGTTTCAATGTTTTATCAAAATCATCATCGGTTTCGGATGGAAAGCCAGTTATTATGTCTGTTGCAATTGTTATGTTTGGAATAGACGTTCTTAGTCTATCGACCAACTCTAATAAAGAGGATAAGGTCAGACCCCTCTTCATTTTTTTCAGGATGGGTTCGCTGCCGCTTTGAATTGGTATGTGAATAAATTTGAAAAGTTTATTACTAGTTGAATAGGTAATCGATAATTCTTTACCAAAATTTTTTAAATACATCGGGTTTAGCATACCCAAACGGATTCTAAAATACTTGTCTATCTGTTCACATCCATTTATTAGGTTTACAATGTTGGTTCCTATATCTAATCCATAACAGCCGTTATCTGTTGAGGTCAACCATATTTCCTTACTCCCTGTTTCAATATCGGATTTTATCTGTTTAATGATGTGTCCAGTTCGAAAACTTTTCAAATTTCCTTTTGCTAGTTTGGTCTGACAAAATGTGCACTCGCTAAGACAACCCGTAGCTATCTGCACGATACTAATGATCGGGTTTATCCTTACTTTCGGTAAATTTATCTTTTCATCCTTCAAAGAATCCAAATAGGTTATCGGATTGTGTTGTAAGGCGTAGAGTGCTACAGCAGTTATCGATTTAACTGAGTCAGGGCCAATCAAACTAGCTTTCGGACTAAGAGATTTCACCAGTCTTTCGTCTGCTGCAGGCAGACAACCCGCAATTATAAGTGGCCTATTGGAATTGGACAATGTTTTTATTCGGTTAATCATTTTGTGCTCAGTTGAGTTTTTGACCGAACATGTGACGATCAAATTAATATCTGCGAGCTCTGGCTGATCTGCCATATCAAAACCATCTTGCTGCAAAATTCCAGCAATCATTTCCATATCAGAAAAGTTTGCAGAACAGCCATAAGCTTCTATCCAAAACTTGAAATTCTTACCATGTTTTTTTAGTAATCTATTTGAAACG
>QCWC01000076.1 GCA_013114705.1 Candidatus Nitrosocosmicus sp.
TGCATACACCACCAATATGTAATTATATTAGCTAATAATGTCTGTTAGATGATGATTCGTTAGGGAGTCGAGTTATGAAAATAGTCTGATTCAGGAAAACTGTCAAGTAAATATTTTTTTAACATCGAGACTGGGGATCTTTACTTTCTAAGTGCAATCCTGTTGGATATTTCATGGATCATATCTAGGTTATATTTCGATATTCTATACTCTTTGGTTAATTTTCATAATCAGAAAAGGAATCGTCCTTGAGTTTGCCGTACAATTCAGCACAGCTTGATGTAGTTGCTCCAATGGTTAATTAGTCACTGCATTTGAAAACAATTTCTTGAAGAAATACCATAATTCAAGAGTTCTATTATTATTCTAACGCTCAGGATGGCATACGAGGTGCTTTGAATTCGTTGATTCCTTATATTTGATTTAAAATCTGCTCTGATGGTATACTATTTGTTGTGCCTGATAGTGTTTTCAAAAATGGCCAATTACCACTTGATATTTTTTCGTTAATAATATTGCCGTTAATATCTAATATATTATTTATAGACTATTTGAATCTAAATAATTTTGACTATATTCTTATCAGGTAACCTACGGGTGTTACTTTACTGTGTAAGATAGGGTTAATAAATTTACCACGATCTGTAACAGACTCTGTGCATCTTCTTGAATCATCAGGAGGAAATAGCAAAAAATAGTAATAGACGAACATTCTATCTATATAATTAAAATCAGGATAGAAAAAAGAGAAGTACTGATATAATTTCAAATAATCAAATGATTAAAAGAACACGAAAGGATCCAACCGTAGGGATCCAGTCGAATTGGAACTTGTAGTCGCAATCATCATAATCTGAATACACCTTCTTAGGAATATAATATGCTCCATTTCCAGCATTATATTTACCAGTTGATTATTGTTTTCCATAATTACTGATTTATTTCAATAAAAAATCATATTAACGACCGATCTCTTTCGCTCATCATCATATAAATTTTTGACCAAATGAGTTTACATCATTAAGTTCACATTGTGATTGTGATTTAATTATTCTGAATAACTAGTTTGAAAGACAATCCATAGCTCGGTATAACAACTACGTAAACGATAAGATGCATTCATCTGTAAAAGAATATGATTATTTGGGTATGATACTACAATATATTTAGCCGACCATTTCTGATTATGATTGCTAAGAGGGATCCAGTTCATAAAAACTATTCCCAAATGAATTGATCTTTATGATGGCCGATGATACTCGATCTTTCTCTTTAGGATTAGTGAATGAATTTTATCTAGTTCAATTTGCAATGACTGTAATTCTTTTTTCTTTTGTTCAATATATTCAGGGACTTGGTGAATAGAAATCCCTAGTCCCATAGCGAACCTATGAACTTGATGTATTTCTTTAACAAAATTTGAAAAAGTTTGATTTTCTTTGAAACAATGAATATCTATTCCATCTCTATCTCAGAAGAACCCATTTGTTCTAACAAATTTTTTATCCTTATGCCCAATGCCACGTCACTAAGACTCAAGCCTTCTTGGTATATCTTCACAGCAACTGCTCTTAACACATCCAAGTCTGGAATTTTGGATTTAAACAACTCTACGATTCTGTATACGCTACCATAACCTATACCAGTATAGAGAGCTATGGCATTAACCGGAATGCCAAAAATCCATTGTTCAAGAACCCTGATTTTGATTTCATGTGGGATACGTTTTGCCAATATCTTTACGTACTTATATATAAACTTACAGTTATAAAGAAAACAAACTCTCCCATAAAATTTGGAAAACTAACACGTATAAACTCTGAACGGATAAGATTTTGACACATTTGGACGAGAGATTGACCACTGTTTGAAGGAGTCTTGATAGCGGTTGGACTAGTGAAATAGAGATGGATATGATTCTGATAGCGGTTGGACTAGTGAAATAGAGATGGATATGATTCTGATAGCACTTTGGTCATCTTAGCCAGTCCACACTTACATCTTATGAACCGATTTGGTATGATGCGATCCTAATACTCTCAATATTATAATCACATGCCCGGTCAGGTACGACTTGATCTATCGTTAACTCATATCTGAGTGTAGAATTGATTATCAGTTGTCAGTATAGCCATAACTTTCTTGCGGTACCTTCCTGAGGTTTAATTCAAGATGTTTTGTTAGAGGAAGCAATTCAGATTATTCCTGATTAGTACTCTCTGGCTGGATTTTCTTATATCTTGTTTGATTTTATATTGATTTGTTATCTATTACAAAAATATCTGTTTGCTTTGGTTAGTATATTCTTAATTATTTTTATGAAATAAAAAAATTGATATCTCGCCAAATGCTTATATCCAAGGGTTTCCATTTGGTCGTTTGCAATATCATATATTCCACACACGTTTGGATAATCTTTGCCTATTGAGCCATGTATATCTTGGGCCACATGGTGGAAGTATTCGTAATACCCCTCCCAATTTGGTCGCAATCGTTTCTAGGCTACACCTTCGTAGATTAGGATAGAGTCTATAGAAGTTATGCATTATGATTGGTCAATTCTCTGCGTTTTAAATGCAGTTCAGAGGCGATGAAAATATATAGCAGAATATCCGATTATCGACACTTTGCTCATTAAATGAGGAGGATGTTTCTTACTTTAGTATGACTTATGACCTACATAGTATTCAATTCCTTAGATACATCTTACAGTAACTTGTAAAGACCATATTAAAAACATAATTCATAGTCTTTGTTTGGACTCTTATTGTTATTTGAGCAATTTTTTCTTCACTATCCTTATCTATCATGACTATTTGTATGGATTAGTTTGGAAATGATCCACTCAATATTTACTTATTGAAGCTATGAATCAATTTTCTTATACTAATATCATCGGAGTTGGTGATTAGCACTCCTTATCTTGTGAACCATATACCCATTAAATTTAGATGATTCTCTTTACAAATCGTTGTATTCTTTATCGTCTTACACGATCATTTCTTGTCATGTGTTTGTTTTAAAATCAATAATAGTTTTGAGAAATGGATGTTTAATAATGATGTAAATCGAAGGGCTGGTCTGATGTGTCGAAATTAAAGTGGAAATTAGCGGCACTATTTACAAACATAGACAATCATTTGTTCACAAATCTATCATTCAAATATTCAATATTGGCTTGGAATAAAAACTTTAATACGAGACGGTTTTAGTTTATTCGTATGAGTGACCTAAAACGCACAATGCCTATTTGCTTTACGCCAGACCAATTAAAATTATTGGAAAAATATGCTAGAGAAAAAGGAATGTTGAATTTTAGTCAAGCAGTAGAGCAGATTATATTAAGTAATGCAAAGGTTTGATTTGGTGTATAAATAAAAATAAAATTTTCTTGTTTTTAAATTCTCAAGCGGCAATTGAACATATTGGTTAATTCACAAAATTGTCGTTGAAAATAAATTGTCAAACGTTAAAAACCTGGATACAAATTTGATAATTGCAAAAAGTTTTAAATTTTGTCCAATCATACTCAGATAAAGTTATGAGATTCATAGTCATGTTTTCTATGTTAAAAAAGCACTGTTGCCCAGATTGTGGAAAGAAATACAGAAGATTAGAGCATTTAATGCATCATCAGGTGCTAGTTCATGAAGTATCCAAGCCCTATGATTGCTCTAATTGTGGTAAAAATTTTGGAGACATGGATCTATTGAAGGCCCATATTAGGAAGGACCATTCTTTAAAGCGAAAATCTGAATCCAATTAAAATAAAAGGCTAGTTTAATCTTTCCAAAAATGCAATCAGTGGCTTGCTTTTTCCCACATATATTCGTCCTGAGAGAGCTGCCTCCATACTCCAAAACTCCCACACCTTGGACATTTTGTTCTTTTCATAAACTGTTCCACAGTTTCATTATGTTTGGGTTTAATGATGTCCCTTAATCCACATTTGCATTTCATGATATTTGACATCAAGTTATTATGATCTAGACATTCAAGTATATAAGAGAGATCAAAATTGAAACATCAAATTAAAATCCAACTAAAATTGTTAAAAGAGACTTGAAAGCTTCGCATCTATGAGGAACAAAAGTGATTTAGTGAGTTACAGTGTGTGTAGTTGTGCTATTGTTACTTTCCTTGTGCCATTCGTAATGCTGGGTAGTATTATCTTTGGTAACATACCAAAAATCATAATTGTCACTTGTTCTGTCTCCTGCAGCGTTTAGATCAATGCTGCCTGTTATTCCTTCATAAGATTCTGAAACCTCGGTAAGAATTTGATTAAAGTCTGTAATATTTTCATTATTTCGATTACTATCAGTGGAGTCGGAATATCTGTCCAGCGACTTTGCCGCAATCCAAAACGAATCATAAGCTAATGCCGGATATGTGATCGAGCTTCCATGATCTGATTCTAGCAAGTCCCTCTCAAATTCAGATAACTTTACCGAATCACTATAGATCGAAAATAAGGGATTGGCAAAATGAGTTTGGGAGGCAAAAATCGACGAGTCTATGTTCTTGGTGATGTGATGGTTTTCTGCAATGCTATCGCTACCATACCATCTGACTTTTCCAAGTTTATCGAATAACTGAGCTTGTATCAGTATTGGTGTTATTTCATCATAAGAAATGGTGTAGACACCTACTGAATTTGGGCCATGTTCGGCGACTGCCTCAGATACAATTTCATTTAATTTCTTCAACTCTTGGTTCCACATTATAAAATTGATTCTGTGCAAACTTGTAGCAAATTTGCCAGTATAAGGCGAATAGTTTATACCTTCTTCAACTTTTCCGCCCAATTTTTCAAAGTGTTCTGTCGTTGCGTTTTCTAATGCATTACCGTAGATATCGCCTCTCCAAAAAGGTACGATAACCTTCATACCATCATTAATCATTTTCTCAGCCATGACTTTTCCTTGAGTGATATCGTCTGGTACTAATCTAAACAAATTATCTCCTGCAATTGAGAGGATCGGGGAGGTACTTGCATAACTTAACAAAGTCATGTTGTTCTCGTTTGCATAGTCTTTAACCGCTTCTACCACCGTACTTGTTGCCGGCCCAACTACTACTTTTACTCCCTGGGAATCTAGCCTCTTAATTGCTGCAAGAGATTCTTGTGGACTGGTCTTTGAATCATCTAAAATCAATTTAACTCGAGAAGAGGAGTTAATATTTTGAAAATATTCATTGACCTCTTTTTCTGCCATATAAAGGGCAGCAATAACAGGCTTTCCAATTGAAGAGAGTGATCCAGTCTTAGGCACAATTGCACCTATTAATTTGACGTCTTTATTATCGGAATCTAAACTGTCCATGTTCGAATCAGGATTGGCTTGTAAAACACCTATACCGTCATCAGAAAATTCTATGGTATTTGTAGCGAATAACAATGTTACAGAGAAGACTAATACACCTCCGACTAGTCCAGAAATGACTTTCTTATTGAATGAATTGTTGCCCTCAAACTTGTTTTTGAATTTGAGCCGGTCTAAATTCCAATTACTAGAGTAACGAATATACCATATCAAACCTCCAGCAATCAACAAGTAGTGAGCAGATATGAGGACTGCAGAAATCCAAATCTGGTCCACAAATGCAGTTAATACTATTATTGCAAACCAGCTATCTCCGATTACAATGGCCAAAAGACCTATAAGCTCACAAATCCAGGGAATTGACATTTCTTTTTCATTCTTGAGATTCAACAATATTGTCAGGGCCAAAACAGTAAGAACTGAATTTAAAATTGGATAAGTGATTGTGACCAAAAAGAGCATGAGCCCTCTAAAGTTGGAAATCTCTGTCAAGCTCAGAGTTAAATTCAAAATGTATGCTAGAAATAGTCCGGTTCCTATCGTTATAATGTAAATTATGTTTTTATTGCTTACTTTATCTAAGTTCTTGTATGTTACTATTAAGCGAAATATTAAGAATCCATATGCAGACATGAGGAAAAGGTCGGCTAGAGAAGGCACAGGTGATACAATATCTAGTACTAACTCATAGTAACCCCAAACTATATTGGCTAAGAAGTAAAAGATTAGCCCGATTGTCAAGTATACGGCGGTCTTGTCTTTTTTGATGCTGTGTCTTTCTTTAAGAATTGCAAATATTGAAAGGGCCGAGGCTATGGCTGAATTTATTATAAGCATCCAACTGGAGTAAATTATCTTAGCATCCGAATCAGCAAAAATAATCAAAAGGTTTGCAAATGATATAGCAAAAATTAATGCGATAAAGAAGTAAATCGGATGCAACTATTCCCTTTTACTTTGGATATTCTACAGGATTATTAAACTTTTAACTAATAAATGGATACTAATGATATGTTGTATTATTTAGCAATCTTAATTGGTCGGGCATAACATATGGTTGTTCAAAAAAAATTATTTGGGATGAACTATTTTTAGTAAACACACTAGCTAATAATCCTTACTCGATTTCCACCGCTGGACTATTGATGACAATGTTAGATTTCTCAATGGTAAGCTCGTCCCTTGCTTCGGCATCCAAAATCTCACTAGTGGATTTTAATATTCTCGGTTCTGTGTCATTATTCCACTTCACATAATTGATTTCAAATAATGGACTATAGCCTTCTTCTCCACCACTAGCAGAAGCAACTGGTAACTGATGTTGGAATGTCCCATTTCCGATCATCCCATTTACAAAAACATAACCCTGCTGACGAGAAATTTCTGAAGTATTACTCAGGGTAGGTGCGTAATTAACTTTAAATTTAGTTGTATTTGTTACCGATGAAACAATCATTTCCTCTGAAGCATCCGTACTAATAAAGTATGATAAATTTCCATTCACATATCCCTTTTCAACCGGAATACTTATTGAAATTGGAGCATCAGCTTCTGAATTTGAAGTATTAGTAAGTGAGGTATTTGCGGTTTCACTGACGTTTCCTGTTTGAGCATTACTTGTGCCCACATAGAAAATGGTTGTGATAATAGAAAGCCCGATGATCAAACCTATGATAATAGTTTTCATAATCTTTTCCTTTCTATACAGTGATTGCTGCTCTATAAAAGAATTTCCTAGTCTAAATCACCTAGATAAAAGTGACATCAAAATACAGAAATTGTTTGAAAATCTAGAGATTAATGATCAAACAAAGAGCATACTTCAAACAAGAAGTTTTGAAAAAGAGGGCACGGATATCAATCAAATTGCATGGACGTAATAACCGTTGTAAACAATAGCAATCATATGTTGATAAACAATTACTAAAATTAGTTAATACCGATAGTTATTCAACAATGAGATTATTACGGGATCATAATAGAGGAAAGGGTATAGTTTCTACCATAAATGATATCATGGTACCAAATTATATATTAATGTTATAAAAAAATTAAATAATGGATCTCCATAGAAGTAATGGGATAAAAATGAAATACTTTCCATTTAGAGAAATTATTGCTCAATTATATGACGACCACAACTTAGGTAAACAATTTCGTTATTTTGGTACAACCAGAAAGGTGAAAAATTGAATGGCTGTTGAAAAATCACCATCATGGGTAAGAATGGCCCAGATCGGGTTAGGGATAATAATCCTAATTTTGTCAATTATTGTATTGATTAATCCCATTTTGGGATCCATATCAGTAATTATATTCCTAGCCTTTTTGTTGTTATTTGCGGGAATAGAAAAAATAGTAAGTGGTATTGTTTTTTCTGGTAAAAGTAGATTTATTAGTATTGGACTAGGCATAATAGTAGTTATTGTTTCTATAGTAGCTCTTATGTATCCAGTGGGAGCAGGAATATTCGTTGTATTGCTTCTGGGTATCGCACTATTGATAGATGGAATATCCAGAATTGTCCATTCTATTAAAGATGTCAAAAGTAGTAAGTGGTCTAAATATTTCGGTATTGGAGTCGGAATACTATCCATAGTTCTGGCGATAGTGGTGATTGCCTATCCCGGTATAGGGCTTGCATTAGCAGGAATATTAATTGGAATTGCATTGTTGATAACTAGTATCCAAATTATCTCTGCAGGGATTACGGGTGAGAAACAAAGAAACAGATTGATTTAAGCCCTTTATACCTTTCTTATGACATACTTATTGTTTTTCCAAAAATAATTCCTAAATTTGTAGTGTAATGGTAATAAAGAGTATGATCAGAAATCGATCTCTTGATTTTAGTTGCCTGACTATGATCTACGAAAGGAGAATCCAGGGCAGGATTTAGTCGTTTAAATCAAATAGTACTTTTACAAAAAGAGACAGTCAGAATTGACATCTTTCGTCTCTGAAATTTTAAAGTATTAATCGTCTCAGGTATACTCTACAACTATTTATCTTTCATCTAGAAAAATTGTTTTTCTAGGACGAGCACCCATTGCATATAGGTGGGATTAATTTTACATGATGGCGAATAATGAATCCGAGTCGCAAAAGAGTCGCAAAAGAGGGAGATGATATATATTAAAGAAAAACTGAAAAATATCTCTTCACATAATAAGAAAAATGTATCAATATTAGTTTTATGAAGACCCTTTATGCGGGTAACGTCGAAATATAATCAACAGATTACACATGCTAAATCTAAAATCAGAGGATATTAATGTTCTTATCTCTTTGGGGACTGGGAGATAACCGTATGTTACCATTGCTCAATCCTTGATTTGAATTCTATTACCGATTTAAAGTGTACTGCAAAAATCTAATGATTCAAAAATGATGTAAATTAATATTCCGAAAATCTCATTAATCGGGAAGTCACACAACTCTTTTTATTTGGTTGAGACCTGAATCTTTGATCTGTAAATTAATGACTCGCAAAAAACCATTAATGTCTCAGGTAGTTCTTTTCATCCCAAATGTTAGATGACTATCTCTCATAACTATATTTTTCCCATTCAGGTTATAACATTCTGACCTAAACAAAGTCTTTATAATTTAGCAATATTTCAATTAGTATGCCTACGGCGTATATCTTGTTATGTTGTGATCTAGGATCTGAGAATGAAGTTTTGGAAGAAATTAAACAAATCCCTGAAGTTGAGGAAGTAAATAGAGTGTTTGGAGTTTACGACATGATAGTTAAAATCTCCTCAGACAATATGGATAAATTAAAAGAGATCATTGCCCTGAAGATAAGAAAAATGGACAAGGTTCGATCAGTGTTGACTATAATAAGAACCGAGAGCTAACTTGATTAACTTGGCTATGTCAACTTGTGCGTCAACCTTATCCATGACACACCTATTGTTCTAAGCGTTGAGGCAACAAGGGTGATCAAACTTTCAGTTTGATTTTCTGTACGAAACATACTGATCGTCAAAGTATTAGGTTCCTTTTTGATTGGATACTTTGTTCATTGATCTAATCGTTCTTAGTCGGACTGATCAAGCCTTAATATAAATTCAAGAATAAAGCGCAGGGAGTGGGATTCGAATCTATTAGGTTATCTTGGGGGTTGTATTATATAAAAAATATGAACGAACGACCTAAGTAATGGTTTGTTATTATATTTGATTTGATATAAACCAAATGAATTACAAAACATCAATTAAGATCCTTAACTGTCATTCGAATAGAATTTTCAGTTTGGGATATTTGATTGAAAATAGAATAATCGCATAATAATAATAAAGTTACCAAGAAGATTAAGAGAATAAAAGATACAGGATAGATGTATGGACATGCCTAGTATGGTGATAGTTGACAAGCAAGCCATATTATTCGTCCTGTAATGCTTAACATATATCAGTTGGTACAGAATACACCGTATACTATAACCATCCATCTTTTAATTAAATATTAGCTGTATTCTCCGAATTGAGACTGAATAGCAAGAATAGTACTGATAGTTAACTAGTTTAAATTATTGTCAATAAAGAGGAAAGAAAGGTGGAGATGATCGATTACGTACTTATCCCGAATAGTTGATTTCTATCGTAGCACTCCTATCCTGCTCCCAATCATTGACCTGAATAACACAATTTTTTTTCAATAAATAAATTCTTGGTAGATGGTGGGTGCGCATTCTATGTACTGCTTATAGGTATAGTGCCCGCAACAGTATCTAATCTGAAAATAAGAACAACCAAGGATATGGATGAAATGTTATGAATTTCCTGGGGTACCTATCTTTTCTTTTGGCTGTGATTTTTACTACATCATTTATTCTATGCCTTGCGTTTCCGCAAATAATAACATAATAGGATCACAGAAAAAGCAAAGAAATTTTCAAGTAATAGACATTCTCTAAACAACTAATTCAATTCAACTTAATTTTAGATAATTACCCATTATGTGAGATTAACTCTTAAGCAGCGGCAAATTAGCTGTAGTTTAGCTCATTTGATATATTAAAGGATCTGGAAGACAAAAAAGCAATAACTGTACTAAAAAAAATCAATATTTATGGTATTAATATTATGGTAACTATTTCGTATGAGTTGGATGATATTTTTGTTCAATTATTTTATCTTATCTTATCAACCAGCTACATATTCAATGGCGATTGATTCGTCACAGTTGTATAAATTCAATCTCTTTAGCAACCTCTCTAGGTCATAATCATTATCAATATTTGTTTTTTCTTTTACTGCTACATATTGACTTTTGTAATTCTTTCTTAATGCGTCATAGTTGGAATAAAACCAATCAAAATTTCCTCTCAACTTTTCAAATTTTAAAAATCCATCATCATTTTCAAATAAAGAGTCAAGATCCATTCTTCATGACTGCATTTATTATATTAAATTCTTACATAAAAATATTATGTAGTAATTCTATGGTACATCCGAATTTACAGTGACTCATTTTTTAAGTCATATGTATCCCGCAAGCGAAATACTATGCAAATTCGACCCAATTTGCTCCTTGATTTTTTATTCGTTCAAAAGCTTCTTTGTGGCTTATTCAGATTCTTCATTGGTCGTGTCTTTCTTGTGAGTTGCAGTTTCACAAATATGCCCTTACAGATCCTT
>QCWC01000077.1 GCA_013114705.1 Candidatus Nitrosocosmicus sp.
GACATGGTATTAGTAGAGCCAAAAGATCGGCTCCAACAGTCCTTTAGTCCTGCCAATTTCAATAGGTTTCGTATATTTTCGCCGGCAACGATTCCTAACCCTCTTGGTCCAGGGATCAATTCTATTGTTACACTACCTCCTCGTCCTTGGACTTTAAAAGGAACAGAATGAGCTTGATGACATCTGCATTCCCAGCTACCACATCCAAGTTTTACTGGGATGACATTGAGGTAAGAAGCGTTAGTAGCCTTATCAATAGCGTTTCGCATTTGAGAGGCCTTCCCCTTTCCTATCCCAAACCAACCTGACTCGTTTCCTATCGCCACCAGGGCATTGAATCTAGTTAATTCACCAGCATCAGTTTGTTTTTGTACTATTTCTACACTAACCACTTGTGTTTTAATATCAGGTAACAAATGTTTGACAATTTCTGATTCCTGGATCCTCATACCATTTTCAAATATCTGTTCCATAGAGTTAATCTTACCACTGGCCACCATTACGCCTAAGGTAGTTCTAGGTTTCCACTCTACCTCGGCCTCGTTAGATCTAGACATTCTGCTCATTGTCTACACCTACAGCTCGTAATTAATCTGAAAAATATCAAAGTTTTCATCCCTTATTCATCTTAACCTTATAGAAATCAATATTTTTTTGTTTATTATTCTTTCGGTATGTTTATAATTTGTCACTCACTTCGTCGCCTCATTCAAATTTACTATTTGAAATATGATTCTTAATTTCTTCGAAATGTTTAGGATATTCTTCCGGATTTATATTATTGCTAATCAATTTTGAAAATTGTTTTTCATAGCGATTTTTATCTTCTTTCAAGTTAGTTGCATATTCGGATACATGAGAACCACTAATCCTATCATCACTTGGTAAGGATTCCTCTGAGAGTGGAATGTTAATTCCTGCCGCGGAAATACCTTTTAAACAGGCAGCTACTTTGCTTGTGAAAGAAGTTTTCCCCGTATACAAAATTGCAGAGTCAATTTTCTTGGCTCCCATTTTCTTTCCGAGAATCAAACCGACCAAAAAACAAGCTGACAAGTTATTTTGCGAGCCCTTCCATCCATACTTTCCAAGCTCTTTGCTACCTGCATGTGTTAAAACCAGGTCTCCCTTGATCGCAGGTTGAACAAGTTGACAATAAATATTTTGATTGCTTATTTTGATGGTTACAAAGTTTCGTCTCGAAATTAATACAGCTTTCCTTTTTCTGTAATTGGTTTTATTGTTTCGTATTCGTTTAAGGGTTTTAATATAAGACATTCACTAATCCTTTCCTTTATGCTAACAATCAAGAAAACTTCTTGAATCTCTTATAAACGTTTTAAAAAGTACAAAATATTCCTTATCCAACAATGATAAAATATTTGATCGAGTTAACAATACAGTTCGATTTGCCGATAGCATCCAGACAGATTGAACCCATCAGTTATTCACAGTAAGGTAGTAATAATGACAATAATAATTATCTGCTTACCCTGGCACTATTCACAAAAAATTCTAGCCATTATGACACTTGAGCTTCAAAAACATAATTTATGCTTAACAAATCATAATCTCTCATGATTAAACAGATTAATTAAGACTGAATGTATGGAACTTTTGCTTTTCAATAAAGAGTATAAAAGGTAAACTAGAGTCGCTACATCCAATTGAATTTCAATCAAGGATTTTTAGATTCCTTTGCAAGACCGACTACTGGGATTCAAAGATTATTATCAGGTACTACCTTTCTTTGCTACCATACTGGCGAAAATACCCCCTCCTATCCCATTATCTATGTTTACTACCGATAGTCCAAAAGAGCATGTTTGGAGCATAGAGGCCAATGCTCCCACTCCGTTACTTCCAAACCCATATCCGAAGGAAGTTGGAACTCCTATCACCGGTACGTTAACTAGTGAGGTAACGATGGCCGGCAAGGCTCCTTCCATGCCAGCTATGGCTACTATTGCATCGACTTTATTAGTTGTCATCTTCTTCAGTGGTCCGATCAATCTATGAAAACCTGCTATTCCTACATCATATGTAATATACGAAGTGCAACCCATTACTCGAGTAGCCAGTCGCGCTTCCTCGGCTATTCCCATATCCGAAGTACCTGCACTGATTATTCCGACCTTACCTTCCCGTATCGATGGAAGAGAAGTTTCATTTTTATAGACAAGAATTGAAGTACTGTTTCGACCTTGATCGACGATATAGCCGGCTTTAGCGTAGTAAGAGACAAATTTGGGAACCAAAGATGGTTTAATCTTACTTACCAGCACGTATTCTTTCTTTTGAAGAATCTTATTTAGAATAAGTAACAAGTCTTTGGGTTTTTTGTGGGTTGCAAGTACTACTTCCGGAATAAATTTCCTATTTGCCCTATCGATATCTAATTGTGCAACTTGGTCTTCTATATGCTCTATGGAGAAAAGGGAAAGAGAATCGAGAACGTCTTCTAGACTTTTCTTCTTGTCCCTGTAATCTTGTAATACGTCCTTTATATCCATAGAACATTCTTATTTATAATGGAAGTGAGGAAATCGCTTCCCTTACGTTTTGAATACCCTTCTCAAATTCCTGGAGTTCAAAATCGTTCAGAGGTAGTTCAACAATTTTTTCAATTCCATCCTTACCAACTACTGCTGGAACACCTATACATACATCATTTACCCCGAATTCTCCTTCTAAATATGCAGATAAGGGAATCACACTTTTTTTATCCTTAATTATGGCTTCTGTCATGGTTGCAACCGCGTTTCCTGGTGCATAAACGGTAGCTCCTTTGAGCTTTATCACCTCAGCTGCGACTTGCTTAGTCTTTTCATAAATTTCATTTGATTGATTTTCATTTATGAAGTTGTTAAGCGGTATTCCAGAGATTGAGGAGAATCTAATTAGTGGCAACATTTTTTCTCCATGTTCACTGATAACCATGGCTGAGATAGATTCTCGTGAAAGTTTTGTGTATTCATGAATAAAACTTGCAAATCTTGAAAGGTCTAACATACCCCCCATTCCCATGACTTTGTTTTTAGGATATTTAGTAGTCTTTAATGCCAGATAAGTCATAGGATCGAGGGGATTTGTTACAACAATTAGTATAGCATTTTTATTGTGCTGGGAAATTTTTGTAGCAACATCTTTAACTATTGATGCGTTGGTCTTTAAGAGGTCCATTCTAGTCATCCCAGGTTTTCTACCAACACCTGCTACCAAAATAACAATTTTTGAATCTCTTACAACACTAAAATCATTAGTTCCAATCAGGTCGCTGTCTAATCCCTGAACAGATAGTTGATGATTAATGTCCATTGCTTCACCTTGTGGCAACCCTTCAATAATATCTACAAGGTTAATTTTAGAATCCAATTCTCTCAATCCACAATTTAAGGCTATTGATGCTCCAACCTTACCAGAGCCAATGATAGATATAGTCATGTATTTGTAAAATTATTTTTTTTATTTATAGTTTTAAATCCGATTTGTCCGCATTATGGTGATTTCACGATATTTCAGAACCAGAGGCAGGTAAGCTTACGATAACTCCATAAAACGGAGTATATTATATTACTAGTCAGAGTGACTAAAATTGCGGTAATAGACGCCCAGCTCGGTGGAATAGCAGGGGATATGTTTTTGTGTGCTCTAGTGGATTGTGGTGCTGACAAAGTTAAGATCATAAAAAAAATAAGACAGTTCGAAAAGGTATTTGCTGGATCAATTATAAAAGATATAGATTTTTTAACAACAGAAACCCATGGTATCAAAGCGACAAAGTTGCACATAGCTTTGGAGGAAAAATATTCTGAAAGGCAGGCAACTGAGATGTTACAACTTATGACTAAGTGTTGTAATTGTTCAAAATTAAGTGATAGAGGGAAGCAATTTGTGCTCAATTCATTGAAAGCCATAATTAAAGTAGAGTCTGTAATTCATAACAAAAGTCCCAAGGATCTTTATTTGCATGAAGCTTCCAGCATTGATACCGCCGTTGATTTAATAGGAAGTGCAGTGGCATTGGAGGATTTGAATTTATTTGAGGATACCATTTTTTATACTACAAAAGTTGCGGTAGGTGGAGGAACCACAAGCTTTTCTCACGGTGTGGTACCTAATCCAACAAATGCCGTTTTGGAGATGTTAAAAAGCCTTCAAATCCCGATTGCAGGAGGTCCAGTTGATTCCGAACTTACTACACCGACTGGAGTGGCAATACTCTGCGGTTTAAACGCCCGGGAAACCTTATTTTATCCTGATATTTATATAAATAAAATCGGGTATGGTACTGGAATAAAGAAGTTTGAAAAAATCCCAAACTTACTAAGAGTTTGTGTAGGGAGTAACATTAACGAAGAGAAAATTTCTAAAGACTTTGTAACAGTTTTGGAGACTAACATTGATGATGTATCTGGTGAGATCCTAGGAAATTTGATAGAAAAATTATCTTCAGAAGAATTAGGGGTCAAAGACGTTTCAATAATTAATGGCTTGACAAAAAAAAATCGACCTTTAAGTGTTCTTAAGGTGATCTGTTCTGAAAAAACAGAAAAAAACGTTGTAAGAATCATTTTTGAGGAAACTGGTACTTTAGGTATCAGGAAAATGATAAATGAAAGATATAGATTAGAGAGACATCAAACAATAGTACCTATTAAAATTATGAAAAAAGATTTTAAGATTACTGTAAAGATTTCAAAAGATGATAACGGGAATGTAATTAACATGAAACCAGAATATGAAGATATCAAAGATCTCGCTAATGTATTAGGCTTTAGTTATAAAAAAACTCAAGAATTGGTCAATAATTTAATATTTCAAAAAAGTATTTTAAAACGAAGATAAATTGCCCATAAAGACTATCAACGATATAGCACATTCCAGTAGTGAGAAGTATACAGATTTATTAAATTGGTTCAAGTCCAAAAACTCGAGGGTAATGATTGCTCTGTCAGGTGGTGTAGATAGTGCATTTGTGGCTATGGCAGCAAGACAGGCCTTAGGTAAAGAAAAGATTTTGACCGCTACCGCAAATTACAAGACTTTGGCAAAAGAAGAACTAGAGGTAGCAAAGAAAATAGCTAAAGAAATTGATGTGGACCACATAATGATAGAGTATGATGAACTTGCAAATCCAAATTTTGTGAAAAACGATAGTCTAAGATGCTTTCATTGCAGAAATGAACTCGCAGATAATCTTCTAAGAGTTGCCAAAGAGGAGAAAATCGAATTGATTGTTGATGGAAGTCAAACAGATGACTTGGAAGATTACCGGCCTGGGATGACTGCACTGCATCAGAAAGGGATCTGCAGTCCGCTGATAGAAGCGGGTCTAAATAAGCTTGAGATACGTTATTTGGCGAAGGCTAATAATCTGTCTGTCTATGACAAACCATCTAATTCGTGTCTAGCGTCTAGAATTCCCCACGGTTCGGAAGTGACTTTGTTAAAGTTAAAAAAGATTGAAAACAGTGAAAGTGTAATAAAGAATATCTCGAAATTTAGGAATTTAAGGGTTCGGGATCATGGAGATCTGGCAAGGATAGAAATAGATAAGAAGGAGTTTACTAAAATATTGGATCCTGAAACGCTTCAAGATTTAGTTACAAATCTAAAAAATAAGGGTTACAAGTATGTAACACTTGACCTCGAAGGATACCGAAGTAACAAAAATGATTACTCAATTGATACTGAAATAGATAATATAGATCCCGACGGAAGTAATGATCGTAAATGAAGGAAAAATCAAGAATATACTTGGATAATGCAGCTTCGACACCGATTGATTCGGCAGTAAGTGATGTAATGATACCTTACATATTTGATCACTTTGGAAATCCCTCCTCTCTTCATGAAAATGGGAGAAAAACTACTTTGGCTTTGTCCAAGGCCAGATTTCATGTTTCAAAGCTCATAGGTGCTAAGCCAAATGAAATTTATTTTACTTCTGGTGGGACTGAATCCAATAATATGGCACTTATCGGATACTCAAAAGCAGTAAAAAAGTTGAAACCAGAATATGATAGAATATTAGTATCCGAAATAGAACATGAATCAATACTAGAAACAGTAAGATATCTTGAAAAGGATTTGAGGTTTACCATAGACTTTATTAAAACCACTAGAGATGGTTTCGTAGATCTGAAATCATACAGTGATCTTTTATCACCTAAAACCTGTTTGGTAAGTGTTATGCTAGTTAATAACGAGATTGGTACAATACAACCAATACAATCGATGGTTGAAATATTAAAGAAAAGAAACTATGATACGCTATTTCATTCAGATGGGGTACAAGCATTGGGAAAAATTCCTATTGATGTACGGCAGATGAAATTAGATATGCTCTCGATTTCATCGCACAAGATAAACGGGCCCAAAGGAATAGGAGCTTTATACATTAGGAGAGGAATTTGTATCGAACCCATTGTATATGGCGGAGGTCAAGAGATGAGTCTCAGATCCGGAACGGAAAATGTTTATTCAATTGTGGGTTTTGGAAAAGCGTGTGAGATTTGGAAAAATAAAATGAACCAGAGTAATTCAGTTGTTAGAGAGCTCCAAAAATACATGATTAATCGCGTGATGAATGAAATACCTGGATCAAGAATTAATGGTTCATTGCAAAATCGTATATCCAATAATGTAAATTTTTCTTTTAAAGGAATTAATGGTGAAAATTTACTTGTAAAGCTAGACGAGTATGGAATTGAAGCATCTACCGGCTCAGCGTGCTCCTCAAACAAAAAAAAGCAGGCATCCCATGTATTAAAGTCATTGGGACTATCATACGATGAAATTTCCGGTTCAATAAGATTTTCGTTAGGAAGTCAGAATACCTTAAACGAATTGGAAGTTGCTGTGAAGGTTTTAAAGGATGTAATTCATGAATTCAGAGAGACAAATTAGCAAAGTTAATTTTTGGATTTGCTACATGATTCAAACCATGAATATAGAATAATTTATTATATTGAAAATATACTTTACTGTATGAACAAGAGTCTTAGCGATAAAAATATTGAAGTAGGAGATAAAGCCCCAGATTTTGAACTCCTGGATACTAATCAGGATCTTCATAAATTGGCAGACCACAAGAATGGAATGACGATCCTAGCATTTTTTCCTGCAGCTGGTTCTCCAGTTTGTACTGTGGAAATGTGTAACTTCAGAGACTCCCTCAATAGCCTTAAGAATAGGAACGTTATGGTTTTGGGAATATCAGTAGATAGTCCTTTTGCAAATAAGGTTTTTGCAGAACATCATGGGCTTAATTTTCCAATTTTAAGCGATTATGATAGGCAAGTAATCGAAAAATATAATGTGGTAATGCCTAGTCTTGGAAAATTGAAAGATTATAAAGTAGCCAAGAGGGCTATTTTTGTGATTGACAAAAACTCTCAAGTAATATACAAATGGGTAACAGACAATCCATTGATAGAACCTGACTATAACGAAATCAGAAAGATTACAAACACAGTCACAGAATAGTCATTAATCGAACTTATAAAAGGTATAGAGTCGGTTCATCCGGATAGATCAAAGACATGACAAAAATAAATTATTCTAGAATTGCGACAACATCATTTCTAGAAATACTTTGACCTTCTTTTACTTTTAGTTCTTTTATATTTCCGTCTCTATGTGATTTGATAGCAACTTGCATTTTCATTGATTCCAATATCACAATGTTGTCTCCCTGTTTTACAATGTCACCTTTATTAATCGCGATTGAGATAACTCGTCCTGGAATCTGACTTGAAATTGTATTCTGTGAGTTCGCTCCACCCGATAGTGCACTTGACTTTTCAATTATTTCAGAGAGCCTGATATGTTTCTTAAGTGTCATAGGAATGTTATCTAATACTATCTTTAATTCAGTACTTGTAGAGTTACTAATCTTGGTTTCATGATACATATTATCGAAAATAAATTCAAATTTATCTGTCTTGATATCAATGATTTTGATCAGATGTTCAGTGCTGTTGATCTCAACGATAAGATTGTTGTCTTTATCAAATCCCATTATCTTTCCTTCAAATTCTTGATTAATTTCATCAACTTTTATTTCCATCTCAGCAATTCAATCCTCCAAATTTCCAGCTATTTGATATATTATTTTCAATTGTACTGCCTTTCTTAACAAACTCGGATTGTAGAATTGCAGAACTTACAGCAGGTAATAATCTTTTTTGCAAATCGGAATTTAGCGATTTTTGTTCATCCTTCATTTTTTGAATAATAGAATATCTATCCAGATAATCTGTGGATAACTCCCCCGAAATAAAGTGCTCGTCATTCATAATCGTTTTATATAGAGGAATAGTCGTATTTATCCCCTCAATAACAAACTCATCTAGTGCGTTTCTCATCCTACGTCTTGATTCATCAAAATTGGCACCCCACGAAATAAGTTTTGCTGTTAACGAATCATAAAATCCCGATACGGTACATCCTGGATATAGGTATGTATCCACTCTTATACCTGGCCCATATGGAAGATTACAATCAGGGACTTTACCCACTGAGGGAGCGAAGTCATAAAAGGGATCTTCGGCATTAATTCGACACTCTATAGCATTACCTGTTAGTTTCAAATCGTTCTGTTTAAACGGTATTGATTCATCATTGGCTATAGATATCTGAAGCTTTACAAGATCGATACCCGTCACGAGCTCAGTTACCGGATGCTCTACCTGTAATCTAGAATTGATTTCTATGAAATAAAAGTTACCTTCTGGATCACAAAGAAATTCTGCAGTTCCCGCATTTAGATAATCGACAGCATCGGCGGCCCTTTTTGCAATTTCTCCAATTTCATTTCGTTTTTCAGTGGTCATGATTGGTGAAGGAGACATTTCTATCAACTTCTGATGCCTTCTTTGAATAGAACACTCTCTCTCAAACAAGTGTCGGGTGTTTCCATGAGAATCCCTGATTAATTGAAATTCAATGTGTCTAATTTTCTCTAAGAATTTCTCTACAAAAAGAGCTGCTTTACCAAACGCAGCCTTTGATTCGGCAGAGGCCATCTCAAATTCTTCTCTCAATTCCTTCTCATCTTTAGCCAGTCTAATTCCTCTTCCACCGCCGCCAAATGCAGATTTTAATAAAACTGGATACTTAGCATCGTTAGCAATCTGAACTGCCTTCTCCACATCCTCTATAACCCCATCACTACCAGGAACGGTGGGAACTTCAGCGTCTTTCATAATACGTTTACATTTCATTTTATCGCCCGTCAAATCCATAGCCACACTTTTTGGACCGATAAAAATAATGTTATTTTTTTCACATAATTCAGCAAAAGTTTCATTTTCAGAAAGAAATCCATAACCAGGATGGATAGCATCAACCCCAGCCGCTAGAGCAACTTCGAGAATCTTGTTCATATTCAAGTAGCTTTTAGATGGAGCCGCAGGGCCGATATGATAGGCAGCATCTGCACGCTTTACATGAATAGAGCGAACGTCCTCATCAGAAAAAATCGATACAGATTTAATATCCAGCTCTCTACACGCTCTTATTATTCTTAGTGCTATTTCCCCTCTATTCGCAATTAGTATGCTTGAAATTTTTTTGGTCATCTAATATACCCTTTAGAGATTGATATTTCCATGCTTCTTCCATGGTCTACTTTCTTTCTTATTAGAT
>QCWC01000078.1 GCA_013114705.1 Candidatus Nitrosocosmicus sp.
ATATCAGAACATTATGTCTCAAATCGTGCATAAACTCCAAACAAACTTGTCGAAAGTGAGTAGTTTGGTCCAATGACAATTCAAATTTACCCTAATTCAAACACTTAAGTTAACAGGGCCCTTTCGATCCCTTGTATACTTATAAAGATCCAAATGTCTCATTACTCATGATTAATTCTAACTTTCAACAACGTTTTCTTGAGTCGGTGAAATTAAGTAAGAATGAGATAAGCAAGCAGGATCATTAGAAGACTGGAGGAGATAGAATAGATGAACTGCGATAATCAAAATGCTAAAAGAACGTTAAAACTACAGGTCCAAATGTCGATAGATGGCTGTATTGCTGGACCCCACAATGAAATGGAGTGGTTAGTCTGGAATTGGGATGAAAAACTCAAAGAATATGTAAATAGGTTACATCAGTCTGTTGATACCATTCTACTGGGAAGAAAAATGACTAGTGAATTCATTTCCTATTGGTCTAATGTACTAAATAATCCTCAAGACCCTGAATATATTATTGCTAAAAAAATGCTGGAAACACCAAAAATTGTCTTTACAAAGACACTAAACAAATCAGAGTGGCCAAACACCAAAATAGCAACAGGTGATCTCAAAGAGGAAATTACTAAGTTAAAGAACCAACAAGAAGGAGGCGATATCATAGTTTATGGTGGTGCCTCATTTGATTCTTCATTGATCAGAGAAAATTTGATCGATGAATACTGTTTGTTTGTAAATCCTGTGGCAATTGGGAATGGAAAGACCATTTTTAAGGACCTAAAAGAGATTCGTAAACTGTCTCTTATTGAATCGATACCATTTGACTCTGGAATAGTTTTGCTTCACTATCAAGTAAAGAGAAAATGAAAACACAATTATTCTATACAATTTCGTAAATCTTTTTATCATTTTTTCTATTAATGATATGATCTAGCAAATGTCTTCTAAATTATTCATAGGCTGTTCGGGTTGGAATTATGGTGATTCATCTGAAAAAGGCGGATGGCGAAATGTATTCTATCCTGATAATAAAACACGAAAACTAAGCTACTATTCACAATTCTTTAACACAGTTGAGATGGATGCTACATTCTATAATAGATTCTATCAGCATATGACTCAGGGTTTGTTTGTGGGAATTGCAAGGACAACCCCTCCAGACTTTAAGATTTCAGTTAAAGTTCCAGAAATAATAACTCACGACAAAAGATTAGATATAAATAAAGATGTAATGGTCGATTTAATGACATTTCTGGACAAAATATCTCCCCTAAAAAATTCCAATAAACTAGGAGCAATAATTATACAGTTACCTCCAAGTTTTACAATAACTGAATCTAAAAAACTCGAAGAATTTCTTAATGTATTAATGAATAATACCGATGTACAGAGTAATAATAATTTTGCAATCGAATTTAGACATACATCATGGAATACGGAAGGTGTACTAGAATTACTACAGCATTATGACATTGCTTCTGTTCTAACTGATTCTCCTGAGAGAGAACACTTGGAGTTTCTATCTAATGAAAATAATATAACTTCTAGATCAACTAGCGTAGTCCGACTCCACGGTAGAAATACAACTCAAGGCCACTATTGGTATAATTATTTATACTCTCAAAAGGAACTAGAGCCTTGGGTTGAAAAAATTGGAAGAATAAATCAAAAAACCGCTACTATTTTCGTATATTTTAATAATCATTATGGTGGTAAAGCACTAGTAAACGCCTTACAATTTAAAGAAATGATAAATCATAAACCTCTACCTGATAATGAAAAAAAGGTGTTAGAATACGCCAAAAAGTATTTGTCAAATAAGCTATTATGATCACTATTTGTTAATCACACCTATACACTCTTTTCTTCTCTTCTCTGTGCCGCCATCTCATTCCTAAGGGTACCAAGACAACTGCATCCGTAATTAAATCAATGCTGAAATTTTGTATTTAGTAATAATCAATAGCAAATCCACAATATTTATTGCTGTCTAATCGACTATGTACCAAATTACCATAATAAAGACTTTATTCAAGCTTAAGCGATGTTCCTACATGTTCATATTCGATGATGTTGTGTATAGTACGTAATAATTTTGTACTCTCCTGGTTTTGACTTTATCCCGATGTCTTGATCATTTTGACACTAGATCCTATTCTATTCTATTCTATTATGTTTCGAGGCTTGTCCCTACAGATGACCTTGGATCCAACCTAAATATATTAAAATATTTGGAACAAAAAATTAAGTTATTGTACAGAATTATTTGTTTTCTTTCCTGGCTGCGATGGCCTTATAGAGTGAAGATATAGACATCATAGAACTTGAAGAATCTTTCTTGTTTTCCACATACTATATATACATTTTGACACTATTAAGTGTTACAAAAGTACATCTCGATATCCATTGACCATACATGAGAATATCAATAGATTAAGGTCGTTACATTGATTACTATTTTCATCACAGGCATTCCAGTATCACATGTATCGATTGTTCTTACCAGAGTTGAATTTTCTCATTAGTTATCTGAATTGTCTTTCAGCCTGATTTTCTTAATTGTTCGATCTCTTGGGTCAATTGTGCCGTTTTTTCAGGCCGTCCCATATACGTCGCTCTAGTATTTTGAAAAGCAGTAAAATACCATTGTTTGCTATCTTTATGATTTATCGCAACGATCGTATGTATGGAATTTCTCTCGGGATTTATGCCTGTTTGATTGGCTTCAATTGTTCCACTTATGGCAACTATGATGGCTACATTTGGAATCGGAAATTTTATACTCTTAATTTTACCTATCAATAGACTTCCTTTAAGAAATTTATCAAAGAGCATTTGATGAAATTCGGCAATTTCACAACGACCAGACAAGTGTGTTCCATCAAATCCTATAAAATCTGCATCTTCCGAATATGGTTCTGCAAATTTTTGCCCGTCGGCCTCATTCCACCCTTCTATTTTTTTTCTATATAGAGCTTGCAACGCAATCATGTCTTTATTAGACATTATTTTTGTAAACGTGCTCCTTCACCATCATTACTTCCGTCCCCTTCATCATCCCCATCATCACCGCCTCCCTTCCAAAGTCTAAAAAGTGATTCATATTGTGCTAAAGGAGTTACAAGTCCAAGTTGCAGCATTAACATCAAGTCATCGCGCAAGGCCTTGTGTTCTATAACCTTGCCGTTCTCAAACCTGTGAGTATGAATGGCGTTGTACCTAAATTTGCGACCAGTTGGAGGAAATGCAAAAAAGGTTCCCGTATGGGTTCCACTAACGACATAATACCCAATTACCGTGTTATTATCTGAGTAAATTTCTTTTTCTTCATAATTAAGATCGGCAAATGCGTTTCGTAATGATTTTACCGTGTCAGTAAACTCTGCGGGACCACTAAGCTGGTTTCGGATTTTAATCTGTTGTAATACACTTTCTGGTAGACCTTCAATGGAAGACGCATCAATATGAGATTCATGATTGAAATATTTCTCATGTATTAAATACTGTACATTTTCCAAATTTCCCGTATTGAGTATCTCGATTAGTTGTCTAACTTTCTGTACATTGTTGGACGGTTGTACTGCTGCCTCGTATGCATTTGTCTTATTGTATATTTTATTATTACTCGAGTTGGTTATTGTCAAAGGGATCATTTTTCCGTGTTGTTTAATGGATTTTGGCGGCCGTATACGTTATCGCTGAACGATTCTACATCCTTGTTTACAAATGTATTTTCGTTCTGCTCTAAAACCACCCTTAATTCTTGTCCGTGATTTTTTCCTTTGAATAATTTCGTAAAATCTAGGGTGCTTATAATTGACTCCCGTTCTGAAATCTTGAGTTTATCAAACCAGTTGTGGATCTCGCCGATATTCGCCAAAAATATGTCAAAAAAATTATTGCTTGAGCTTTTCTTCTTTGTTTCTGGTAAATGTAGATGTAACTCCTGCTGTCTATTTCTTTTGAGAACAAGTTGTATTTTCTTGCTTTCGAAAAGCTGTTTTTCCATATACTTTCTTAGTTAGTTAATTATATAAATGTTTTAGTTACTAAATGATTTAGATTGTGAACTTAAAAGTTAATGTTGTTACTGCGTTGTTTTCTTTTTGACTCTGCCATCGACCGTACGTGGATTGTGGCGCCTTCCACGGCCTTGAGGGCTTTAGAAAGATAATCAGATATTACTTCTAATTTTTTGTCATCATATTCTGAAAGTATTTTGTCCATACTCTGTTGCATTATTTCAAATAAGGGACCTATGTTCATCATCGCCTTTTCTCTAAAAGGAACAATGTATACGAGACGTCTGTCTTGTTGATCTCTTTGCCGATACACATATCCTGCTTTCTCTAATCTATCTACTACGCCAGTTATAGCACCGGCGGTAAGACTAGTTTCGCCCGCTAATTGGTTTCCTGTCAGAGGTTTTTCTGATCTCAGTATTACATCAAGACATTTATGGTCGATCTCGCTTAGTCCAAGATAGTTTGCTATCCATTGATGAAAGAATATTGTTTTTGTGCTTATATCTCTAGCAAGATAGTTGAGTAATTGGATTCTTTCTTTGCGTTTGCTAGATACCTTTACCATGCTTTTCATCTAATGATATGATAGATCTTATATTATCTTTTAGTTTATTAATCATTTAGATTCTAAATAAAGAAATCGCTCGTCAGATTTTTTGATATTAAAATGCTGCAGATAGCGCAACATTTTCGTCCAATGTCTAGTAGCAAATTAGGTGTGTCTACCTGTTTTTTTATTAATAAATATCCTTCATATTTTGTTTAGTTCCATGATTGGCTCTATTCGATCTTGAACTAAGTCTTCACACACTTAAAATAAATATGCTATATTGTGTGAAAAAGCACTGCAGTACAAAAAAAGAGAAAAAATTAAATTTCTCTCAACAGTCTTGACGAGATCTAAATCTAAAATAATTGAGGATTCGGTCCTATATTTTGTAAAATGTGGTATCATCTCTTTTTTAGATTGCCTCACAACGATTCTCCTCAATCATTGTTTGATTGCACTATGAGTGATCAATTTTTGGTTCTCATCACTTTCCTGATGTAGCATTTTGCAACACCTTTGTAAGATTCTCTTGCCAGCTAATCATATTCACCGGTTTTGAAATAGCAATGTCTTTTCCATCCACTAGACCAGCCACAGGATGAGTCACATTGAAGAATCCCATTGCGCCTCTGTCCTCTGGAATACCATGCTGGTGAAATACATATTTTCCTTCCCAAGGCCATTTCATTTCAAATATTGCTGCATCTCCTGAAGATGTTGCCCACGTTTGAGTATGTACCGGTTCATTCATCCAGATGCCTGAAATCCAGGTTTTAAAGAGAGTTCCATGAATATGATATCCATATGCGGGCAGTTGGGATAGGTTAATCATGTATACCCTGGCTGTTTCATTTGTGTAGACTGGCAAGGGGTTATCATAGTAAATGTTTTCATAGCCATTGTAGAAAGCACTCTCAGGATCTGACGTGTGTATATCTTTGGTATCATAATCTCCAAATACTATAACAAACTCCTTGGCAGGCGGTAAAGGTGCCTTGGGGTCAACTATGAATGCTCCATATAATCCCATCCTAACATGTTCAACAACTGGCATCACATGACAATGGTACATAAGAGCTCCAGAAGGTGCTGCTGTGAACTCATAAGTAAATGTCTTATTTGGTGGGACAATCTCAAATACTCCGTCCATAGTACCGTTATGGCCACCATGAAAATGAACTGTATGAGGTAAATCTAGCTTGTTTATAAAGTGGACTATTACTTTATCACCCTCAGTTACCCTAAGTGTTGGTCCTGGGATACTTCCATTGTATGTCCAAGCTTTGATTTTCTTACTTGGAGATATATCCAGTGTAGCCTCTTCGGCAACCAATGTGAATTCTTTAGTATTTGAGTTTGTTTCATTTGCTGCTGTTGCTGTTGTAGCTGTTTGGTTAGCGGTACTAGATGTTGCTGTTGCTGTTGTCGCTGCTTTTGTGGCTAGCACTGATTCATGATTTTCCAAATAATGTGAGGAAGCAATGAAAGAAAAACTAATCACTGCTATTAGCATTATTGCTTTTGATCTTTGAATTGATATCGTTGAAAGCATATTGCCCATCATGATAATTGAAACCAGAAGTTAATAACAAAGACGTATTGTTTGCGTGTTGATGTATTCAAATGTGTTTGGATGTATTCGTACGATTTATTCCCACAGATCCTAATCCTTTGAATTCTTGCAAGTGTTGCTTCCAGTGATTATTTATTGTTGACAAAATGATAGACAATAATCATAGATAAGGGTAGTCAAGAAAATCTACAATTTTGAAACTTCCCTGATCATGGATTCTATTCAAGCTTGAATCTTGTGCCAAGAATGACACTTGCGGACAAAAATCTGTCTTATCCAATGGACTAATTCTTGTTAAATTTACTTCACAAAATTTTTTACTTAATGTTAACATAATTGGAATGGAACAATAAGATATCTCATCTTTCACTGATTCATTAATTAAAGATCAATTTTTTTTACTTGGTTTGCTTTATACAAAATATATTGTTTGATCTGTTTAATTTATCCACTAATAGTTTTAGTTATCCCTTTACTAAACAGCATTTCATTCTGTACAAACAGGTTACAAGCCAATACGATGATCCTGATATTCTTCAATATGTTAACCTGCTTGTCCCAGAAAAAATAAAAAAAGATATAAAAATAGAACTCAAAAAAACAAACACATCTAAAGGCGCAAACCTCGATAAATACAACAATAGTAATAGTAGCACTAATCATAGTATCTGCAATGATTTGGCTGATGATAGAGGGGATGATGATACTTATAATACTAAAGAAGATCTTTCTTATTCTTCTTCTACTATATCTTTACCCATTTCTTTTTTAGACTCTTTAAAGGAGTTATTAATTTGGTTTAAAAAGGATTTTATGAGATGGGTAGACAAAAATCCCTCTTGTGATAACTGCGGTCGACAATTAGCTTTGGAATATATTCCTGGTGATACGTGGGAGATAAGGGGTATTGAAAATTATTATTGTTCTTTTTGCAGTGCTGTATTTTCATTTCCTAGATATGGTAAAATCAAAGAAATTGCTGATAATAGAATAGGTAGATGTAGTGAATGGACATTTCTCTTTGGAGCAATACTAAACTCTGTTTCAATTAAAACAAGAATTGTACATGATTTTTTGGATCACTGCTGGAATGAGTCTTTTATTGGTGGACGGTGGATTCATATAGACTCAACTTTGACTTATCCAATCTCCTTTGATCATTGTTCTTACTATGAAAAAAATTGGAATAAGAAATACATATTTGTACTTGCATTTTCTAAATCAAATTTGGAAGATGTTACAGCTTCTTATACCATGAAATGGAATCAAGTCCTAAATCGTCGATCTGAACTAAAACAAACCCAATTAGATAAATTCCAAAAGTTTTATCAAAAAATTTAGCCCTAGTTTTTTTATTGCAGGCTTATCCGTATGATTAGATTGACAAAATAGCACCGGCAAAAAAAGGGAAATAAAAATTGATAAGTTGAAAAAATATAAATTTCCTTACAATTGTCTGTCAAATTCTCCTGTTATTACTTTTGAGTCAGGGGAAAGAAGCTTTGCCCATTCTTCATAACCTTGTTGACATTCTTTATCGTTGGACATTTTTACTACAAATTCATCTCTATGTTTCTTGTCCTTATATGACATGATTGTTACCCATACGTCTTCATCATCTGAGCTGGCTGAAACTAATTTTGAAATGTTTTCAAATCCTTCCCAACTAGTATTTACTGCAAGTCGAAATAACTCGTATTGTATCTCCTCTTTTTCAAACATTTCAGATGACTTTTTTTCAAGTTCTGTTAATGCTGCGTAGTTACTTTTTGGAGATCATGCGATCATAAATTCAGAAAAACTATAGTGGTTTTTGTTAATGTGTTGTTGATTATTCATATTATATTTCAAAATTACACTAGATAGGATGAATAAAAAGGATAACTCCCCAAGGGGAGGTTTATTAATAAGAAAAAAAGTTGTTAATTACTCTGCCAAAGCCAAAGCGAAATAAAATGGAATTGTATCATGATATACTCAAAGGTATTTTAGATGAGCTAGCTGACAGCGAGAGCTGTAGTGGAAATGGTAAAGTAAAACCTACTCGCGTGCAGCTTAGGAGCAATCTTGCATATGATAAACTTGTCAAGTATCTTGATGAATTAGAAACCAATAAGATGATAATAAAGGATCCACTTCAAATAACTCCAAAAGGAAGAGACTTTATAAGAGATTTTGACCGGATTGCTTCCTTTTTGATAGAAATGGGTATAAGATACTTTGATTCATCGACAGTAGTGGGGTTGAGAAATTAACAATGAATAGAAAAGATGAAGTTGCTGATGAGAATCGTGAAAAGAATTATCGCCCACTTACATTTGTTGACCAGTTAGAAAAAAATAGACATATAGTGCTTTTATATGATGATCAAAAATATGCCTTTCGAATAATAGCTAGGTATTTTTTAAATGGTCTCACCAATGGTGAATCATGTATTTTCTTTACCTCAGATAATCCAGATGAAATTGAAAAGAGACTAAATAAGGAAGGTATCGATGTAAGATTTTATAAAAATAATAACTTGTTGCGTATCTATACCATCGAAAGATCAGATGAGAACAAACATGAAACTTTGAACACGCTTAGACATATAAGAAAAGATGCTACTGTAGGAATGAAGCCCCCATTTAGATTTGCAGGAAGAACGATAACGAATACAGAAACAATGGAAGGAATGAAACTAGGAATTGTTTTGGAAGAAGTTGGGCATAAAAACTTTGATAGTTTTGATAATTCACAATTATGTTTTTATGATATCTCTAAAATAGAAAAATCGATGAGACCAAAATGGATACAAAATCTTTTAAAAGCTCATCATTGCGTTATCTATGCATCCGAACCTAGTAAAGCAGTAGCATTTGATACCAACTTACTTGAGGATCAAGAAGTATGAAGAATTCAAAAACTAAAACACCATGGTAGAAACCCTTGTTGGATTTTATATGGGATAAGATTAAGTTTTTTCTATTTTAGGTCAAATTAAACTCGTATCAAATCCCACAATTATGCATGCCTTGCATGAAAGAAGTGTGCAGATGATTGTTCATTTCGAACAATTTCAAATATCAAGCCAACTCCCAGCAATAAAAAGTTAATTTATTCATACTCTTTGTGAACTGATCGGCTTTTACTAATTTATCTAACATGGGTCTGTATTGTCGTTACTTGAATGAGCATATATAAAAATCAAGTAAAGTTCTAAATCTCTATTTTTGCAAAATTATACGAGGAATAAGGTATTAGAATAGGCTCTTGCTACCATAATTCGTTTATCTGGGGGGCAGAAAAATCCGATAGGATATCGGTATAAAACTTGTTTTTATGTTACCAGAATATATTGACCGTGAATCATGCGATA
>QCWC01000079.1 GCA_013114705.1 Candidatus Nitrosocosmicus sp.
ATTAACCCAGGTCCCTAATACATATTCCTTTGTCCTTTTTTTGTACTGGCCAGTTTATGCACTTGTACCAGGTACTAATTATTGTTTTTATTATTAATACCCAATCTATTATTTTGGGAGAGTTCCTTGAGAGAAATTCACTTCTTATTTATACGGCAATACCAATAGAGTAAGGAGCATTTAGTTTAAGAGCGTGAGAATAGAATTTGAGGTTGAAGGGAATCTCATTTTCCAAATATTACTTAAAAACAAATCAATGACTTTATTCTTTATTGTTTGTCTTGTTGCAAAGGCTCATGACGAAAATGTGGAATGACCTATAGGATCATAATATTTCTTTAATACCGTAGTAACTGAAAATGAAAACTGAAGCATGAACCTAAGTGAGGAGTTGGATATATCTAATATGATGACTGACTCGTGTTGTCCTCAAGATAAAGGATTTGGATTTTTTGATCTAATTAGGATTGCAGTTGTTGTTGTTGTTGTTGTTCTTAACATTTTGGATTTGATATGACTATTGTTGATGCAATCATAATCATATTTACCACGGGGGGAAAATAAAAGCTTCGGCATTCTTTGCCTCAAGGTTTACGGTCACGGGGCATCATTCTAAATCTTTTGAGCAAATTCTCAGATCCTTTTTTTCTTACAAAAAATTGTTCTCTGTGTAATTTTAGCGGCCTATCCTCAGCTCTTGTTAATTCAATTTTTATCCGTGATGGAGTATTAATTTTGAATATCAATCCTTGTGAAGGATTGATATTAATCTTATTTGGAATGATTTCTTTGTTATTGCATTCTATATTAAATGGTGTAAGAATTTTCCTCATCTTTTCAAGTTCCGGATAGTTTACAACTAGTTCTGCCTTGGTGTTATTTACAGTATTTGTTATCAGGAATGTACCAGGTCTAATTATCATCGATGAAAAAATCACATCATTCTTTAATTCTTTGCTATCAAATGTTTTTGCTTGTGATCCGTTATCGGTTTGATAAAGTTCAATTGAATAACCTCCAGCACCTACAGAGACATAGAAAACAACATAACCTCCTTTTTTTATTGTATAGGAATCTGCAAGAGCACTCAAATCAATGTTTATCTGATTTGAAGTAACATCATTAGTCTCTTTATTAATATCAACATTTTGAAAAGAATCTCCGGAATTTATTTTAGCTAACGATGGAGATTTATTTAAAAGTCTATCCTCAACTATCTTTAGTTTAAATCTACCAACTATACTCGATCCTTTCATGACAATACCATGGTACTCTTTAAGATCTGTAAATCTACATACTATTGTCGAATGTGTAGTAAGAGATCCGCTATCGATATTGGTTTGGCTAAATAAAAATCGGTTTATCTTGAAGTTCATTTCTAATTACCTATATCTCCTTCGAGTATCAACTCATTACCATTGTTGTTAATACGAACATCCAGAAATTCAATAGGCAACTTTACTGGAATCAATGGAATAGCAGAATCTCCTTCAAGAACTTCCAACGGATCTTTAAGTTCCAAAATCGTTAGAGCAATGAACTGGGCCAATCGATCTATCAAGTCCTGAAATATGTCAGCATTGCTAATTAGACTCATGACAAACTCGCCCAGGTCGTCATCAATATCCAAAATGTTTCTAATTATTCCTTCTATCCCACCAAGCACTGAATCTATAAAGGATATTGCCCAATCGGGAAGTCCCAAAGAGCTAAGAAGACTAACTATTGCATTTACAATTAGATTGTGGAATAAGTCTCCAATCGAATCTGCGATGTCAATTATATCCAAGTCGATTGGTAGTGTGGGAACTAGAGTAAATTGCCATCTGTTTGAAACGCCTGAGCCAACTCCATAAAAGATTTTGGGAATGGCACTAAGAGTGATTTCAGACTTTATTAGTCCGCCGAGATCTATGGGTAAAGAAATATCAGGTTTTGCTTCAAAAATGTCAATTGATGGAGCACGGATCAAGCATCCGCCAAAAGGATTGGGTACAAGGCAAAATCCACCAATTGTTTGAGTAGGAATATCTATTGCTAAACTAAGTTGTAATTTATCCCATTTTAGGTCTAATTCACTTATCAGAATAGAACCATTATCACGCAAATCTACAATACCATTATCCAAATGTGCAGAAACTGTATAGCCAACTGAGAAGATACCTGATCCACCTGTTGGACGTGATGCTGTAAATTTAAAACCTTCAAGAAGTGCACCATATATTTTTTTGAATGTGGTTTCTGATATAGCGACTGTTAAATCGAAAGCACCGGTTCTTGATCTTGACTTGGTGGTTCTTATTATAGTTCCACTGCCACTACCGCCGCCACTACCGCCGCCACTACCGCCGCCACTACCGCCGCCACTACCGCCGCCACTACCCGGTGAGAATATGACGTTCAAGTTTAAATCATCGAGGTTGATAAAGGTCTTTAACTGATCATCTTCAATAGCCGGATTATTAGGAACGGTCGTTGCTCCTGAAAGTCGCAAGTTTCCTGACACCTGCAGATTCCCAGTAGACGGAGGAATGTCGATTACACCGAATGTCAGGTTAGAGACAATCTCTGCTACATGAGGAAATATTCCATGATTAAGTACTGACTTTGCATAACATTCTATGGCATTTTCCAGACCTTCAGGTTTTAAATCAACTATCTCGATGCCATCAATTTTAATCTCTATTTTTTGACTTGCAGGCATTCCAGATACTTTACTGCCCCCTGTAGCATACAGGTCAAGACAAAAGCATTCCAGTTTAGAGGTAGATGGTCTAATATTTGGTGGTAGCCTATTAGGCACAAGTGAGTTTGGCGGTCTCCTATTAAGTACAGGCAAGTCATTGATGCAATCCAAACCAGCACAAACCTTGAAGTGAACAGCTAACCTCTGACTAGCCAATGGATCAAGTTCTGGAGGCAATGGAAAAATATTACCTTGATGAAAATCAATCTCAGCTTTAGAAAGCTGAATTGCAAAATTAATGGCTAAATTACTTGAACTAGACTGACCTAATGGGAACCCAATGACAGGAAGGGGGTCAAGTATTGTAAGGAGGGGATTTTGTTGTCTATTTACTTCTGGGACGACTGTAATCTTTTCGCATAGTAGATTTGGATTTGAGGCCAAAAAAGAAGTACCATAATTAAAAAGAGATGGGCGCTGTTGCATTAGATGCTTGACCACTCTATTTATTCCTGCATCATGTACAGCAGCATAAATATCGCATTTTTCTGTAAGGCTCAATGAATTTTACTGGATAAAGATATACTTATCTTTTGCTTTAGGCAAAATCGAAAAAAGTTTGCCAATAGTCTACAAGGATCCCTTACCCTTAAAAGAAGGACCTTGTACCAATTAGTTAAAGGTTAAGTTTCTTTCAGGAATTTTTTATGGCTTTGACAAAACTCTCAAAGTTATCATTAGGTGCTATTACCCCATCAACGTTTTTTGCCAAATTGAATGCAGGGTGATCATTGTCTTTAATATATGACCATTGCCAAAACATCACACCAAAAGGTAAGAACTTTCTGAAAGTTCTTAAATATCTTGCATGTTGACTTGAGCTAATTTTTACTCCTTTGCCTGTACCAGAATTATACTCGCCAGCCAGAACTGTATCAATTTTCATTAGCTTTGAGACCAATCTAAAATATAATATTGCTATGAAGTAGGGAGGATAGGGATGAATATCAAAGATTATCGTATTTTTTACAGGCAATAATGGTTTGATCTTGGCTTGTATCCAAGGAAAGTTAAGTGCAAGTAAACGACCAGCATAACTATAACAAAATATTAAAGGCTTGTCAGTAATATCTATAACCTTACTTAGCAAATTGTCATGATATTTTGAAACTTTCTTGAAATCACCATGCCTAAATACCTGGGGTTCGTTTAAAAGCTCAAATGCGGCAGTGGATTTCTTATTATCCACAGTCTGTATTACTTTTTGAATGAATTCAAACTGCTTGGTCCATCCATCCTCCCCGTCAGTTGACTTTATTGTTCTATCCCACCAATGATTCCAAAAATTTTCTACCTCTTTTTTCGAAGGATGTTTGTAAGGATCACGATTGAGTGAAATGTCTTGAAATATAGGAGATACAATAGAATTCGGAAAGCCTATTCCGTATCCAAGAAGCGAAGAACATTCCCATTGATGATTATCATATATACATGAAATATTGTTCTTATCAGCTTCATTTGAGATAAGATTTAATTCCTCAATAAAACCAGCCGGATCTTTTTCATAAGATTCCCAATAAACAGGTATTCTTACCATATCAATACCATGACTCATAAAAATATTGAATGAATCTTGTACGTACTCTTGCGGCGGTTGCAGAGGTTTTGAACGATTTTGATAGTCAGAAACCTTGATTCCATCAAAATTAAGTCCAATTCTCATTGTTTGTTTATTTATCTTTTGTTCGTTTAGCTATTAACATTTTTGGAAATTTGGATATCCATTTGCAAGTCAGGTTGTTATCCAAGTTCCTAGAGGTAGGTTGTGTAACATATAATTTCAAAACAAAAAGTATAATAGAATTATCATGATTGTGCTTATTATTTGATTGATCATTTAGGACCAATGTTTTGTATATTCAGTACTATTACGGGTAACATTATTAAATTCTAAACGGTTATCTCCGTAAGGGGCTAATTTATCAACCTGAATTGCAGGTTATTTATAATAACATGCAAATCTCTGTATGTCCAATCTACTAGTTATAGATATAGAAAAAAGTATAAAAGACTATTAGTTAGAGAGGATTCATATTTTGTTATTCAAGGTCAGAAAGTGGCCCATATGGAATCATTCAATTGAAATTATCATACGAGCATGTATTGTTTTAAAATATTAAAAATGGCGGAATTTTCAAACTTTCAAAGATATCATGAAATAAATTAGTTGTATATTGGATTAATACTTAAATACACAGAATCTAAAATACTGTCATGAAATTTGAATACATTTTTTTAACTTTGGCACTATCTATAGTTTGGGTTTCATTTTTTAATCAGTCTTACGCTCAAGTGACATGGAATACTATTGAGGAAGAGGATGGTTCATTCACCATTCAAATACCATCGAATTGGAATATAAGTGAAGTCTCTGACGCCGAAAAATTAGCCCCAATAGATTACATGTTGCGCTATAATGATAAAGGGAATTCATTTGCTTGGATTGAGCTTTTGATTAGCGAACCGTTATATCCAAACGCAAGTGCTGCTTTAGAATCCTATATAGGATACTACCAGCAGTTTGATGATTTCAACCTAACAAAGCCAATTGAGTGTGGTACCTATACCTTAAATGATGAACCTGCTTGTTCCTTCTTATCAAGTCAACAATTACAAGGCGAACAAAGAAGAAATGTATTAAATGTAGTATCTCTTACCCCAGGTGGCATCCAAACTGATGCTGTGTTTGTAACTTCAAGTAATATATACGAACCATTTTTGCCCGTAGGAGAATATATCATCAACTCTTTAGATATAAACTCAACAGCCGTTACACAGGCGTTAGAAAAGAAATCGATAGAAAACATAGAGTCGGAACTTCCCATTATTCCAACGGAAAATCGGACCATGCTATTTGATGAAATTCCATCTATCCCAAAAGATAATACCACTATACAGCGACAACATTCTGAAATTTCAGATAATTCAACTGGAAATGCATCACAAACTTTTAGATCTGCATATGATACTTTTGTTTCCTCTGATCCCCTTGGGTTTGGAGTATATGATAAAAAAATATCTAATTCCTTTAGACCAGGTGAGGACTTGATATTATATATCGAGCCCACTGGTTTTGAATACGGCACTGTATCTGATGAGGGCAACAAAACATTGTATACCATAGAATTCTCTGCGGATTTTGCGATATCCGATATTGAAGGAAATGTATTGACCGAACAACTAGGACTTCCGGTTAGTGAAATAATCACTCATCATCAAAACAAAGAGGTATTTATTCCATTTACAATAACTCAAACTACTCCTTTTCCTCCAGGAAATTATTTCATAAATTATACCATTCATGACATCAATTCTGGAAAGAGTTTTGATATTGTAAAGGAGATTGTAATATCAGATCAAACACAATTGGCCTGACAATATATTTTTTTAAATTTTTAATTATTAAAGCAATATTAGTTTCCTTTAATCAAATAATATTGATGATTAACTGGAAACCTAAATTCCAATTAATTTCTAACCAATTCTACGCTAACTTAGAATGAAGATTCAAATCTTGGTGTTTCATCATATCATTGACACACAACAGAACATCAAGTTTGGGTGCTCGTGGATTGAGTTACCAGTGGTAGAGAGTATATGTATTAATTCAAAATAACAGACCAATCAAGTTATTTGATATAAGATAGGAAAATAAGAAACAATGAGTTGCGGAAACATACCTTGCCATTATGCGAGGATAATATAAAACCGTTAAAATATTTAAAATAAACAATTAAGATTTTGGATTTTTGGTGAAAATTTATTGTTTTGTATTGTAATTCTTTAAAGTTTAATAAATAGTATCATATCCCTAATCTAATGTTCATCAGGAGTATATTTAAATGGTAAGAGAAAGTACATGCAATCTCGATTTTATGGTACTTGTTCCATTATTAGTATTGTTGATTTTGACTTTACCAGTTACTATACTTCCGATTGAACCCAACACTCTATCTACAAAGTTTGTATTGGCAACTTCAGATGATGTAGATGGAGAAGATCAAGTAAATATGGACACTGAAGGTGAAGAAAGAGATGAAGATCAACAAGAAGATGATCAGCAGTCTAATTTTCAAGAGTCTTTATCCCCGCAATCTTCTACAGACTTAAAAACTAACCTTAATCTAAGACAATCTCCAGGGAACGAAGATGGCATCTTAGAGTCCAATGAAGATGACTCCACTGCAGTTGTAACGCAGCCATCGGTTTCAGATGATATCATAGTCGCTCATGATCGAGATTCTGATGGAATTGTTGATACAGAAGATAACTGTCACTTTACAAATCCGGATCAAAAAGATAGTGATGGAGATGGGTTGGGAGATGCCTGCGACTCGGATCAAGTTGATGGTGACAATGACAACGTACCTGAGTCTATAGATAATTGCTTTGCCGTGGCCAATTCTGATCAAAAAGATAGTGATGGAGATGGGTTGGGAGATGCCTGCGACCCCGACTTTATCGATACTGATAATGATGGCGTAGTAGACACAAAAGACAATTGCGAAATTAAATTTAATCCGGATCAAAAAGATAGTGATGGAGATGGGTTGGGAGATGCCTGCGATTCTATAACTGCGGGTGTGGAAACGTACAATCCCGGTCCTTTTGGTCGCGAAACCCCATCTATTTCAGAAAATAGTGGTTTTGTAGAAGAACAACAACTACAACAACTACCACCGTCTTCGGCTTTGTCTTCACCCGCCTCGTCATCATTATCTTCTTCTGGCTCACCTAACACTCTGAACGACATTGCATCATCGCCATCTTCTGATGCTAAATCCTTATCAACCTCCACAAATACCGAAACAGGGATGACTCAGGAAGCCTTACCTACAAATATGGTTACTCAAAAGAAACCTGATACCCTCTACACCGGACGCAATAACGGGCCAATTGATGTTTCCCTTCCCGATCCTGTCCTTGTACCAGGACCAAACGAAGAGAGAGCCGGCCAAGACGAAGAAGATAAGGAAGAATGCGTTGTCAAATACTGTGATTTGCCTATTCCAATATCCAATGATGAAATTTGTAGAAACGAAAAAGACGATAATCTTGATGGAAGAATAGATGAAGATCCCTATTGTACTGAAGTTCCGGGGGAATCTAAACCCCGTCCTTCTAATGACGGCATCTTAACACCAGAAACATCACAGGGACCTTCTCCATTTGGAGAATCTTCGAAATAATAAAATACTTTGTTTGTGTTTAGATACTCATATTATTTAGATTCCTAATCAATGTCTTCATCCATAGGAACATAAGCAAATGTTGAATAGAAAATAGATTTCATTTGAGACGAGTATCATGAATAAGTCCAAGATCCTTGAATGATAATATAGTTACCAAACCAGCTATCTTTTCCCTTGAAGGATTAAAACGAGAGAAAAATAATCCTTGTCCTAATATTAAAGAAATAGTTATGCTTTTATTTTATTTTATAAAAGTAGGTAAGTGGATTTATCTGTGGTCATCGTATCAATGATAGGAATTGGTAAAGTGATTGTGATTTGTATATCGTTAGAATTAAAGGTAAAGCTAAAGAGCAATAACTAATAGACTAACCTTATAGCTCATTGTACTACCTTATTTAGTATCGATATATTATATAGGATTACTTTAATCGTAGAATTAATTAAATCAAAATTTCAATAAAAAATGAATATCATCAAGCTTGACAATTTCTCCGAGTCACTAATTTGATCATTATGTCATCGTCACGAATTAAAAGATACTTGTACTAATTTATTAAAACCACCGAATGACACTACTGAACCTGGAGTAATAAGTTGCACGAATTCTTTATAAAGTGGTTCCATACTTGTATCGGTCGCCATGCTCTTTGAAAATTCTTTTACATGTTCTTCATCTCTATAGGATTGGATCTCAAGCCAGACCTCTTCATCCTCAGATGCAGAAATGGTATTTGACAGATTTACAAATTCCATTATGTTTTCTCTATTTTCAAGAGAAAACACCTCGAAGTTAGAGGCACCGTGTTTCATAAAGAAATCTCCAGATTGTCTGTTAACTTCCATCATTGCATCATGGTTTTTCATTGGGGCACGGTAAAGGAAAATCTCTATATGATTATGGGGAATTTTTTCTTTAGAGGAGGAGTTAGTACTTGTATTACTCATTAGGATTCATTAACTTAAAGATATAAAAATTATAAAGGGATCAAAAGTATAGTTGCTTATCATCTTAATAAAAGAGAAAGGATTCGGATACAATCCATAGCAAATTTGACATCGATATTTGGAAAATGGTAATAATCTCGGCAAGATCTATCACAATTATCTTTTAAAAGATCATTTAGTTTAGACGTATAGAGATACGGTTTAAGGTTGAATTGAATCTACTATAGTTTCTAAATTAAATTATTATTTGATACCGCTTTTTCTAATTTCCAATAGTCTATGCACTATATAGCATTTTCTTGATCATAGAATTTGATC
>QCWC01000080.1 GCA_013114705.1 Candidatus Nitrosocosmicus sp.
ATTTCATATGGATTAGGATGAATAATATCAGAACATTATGTCTCAAATCGTGCATAAACTCCAAACAAACTTGTCGAAAGTGAGTAGTTTGGCTCAATGACAATTCAAATTTACCCTAATTCAAACGCTTAAGTTAACAGGGCCTGGACGTTAAAATCCACATAAATAAAGCTATTAATAGGAATAAGGTAAAAATTAAGATGTGTGATTCAAATTGACCGTAACAAAGAAAGAATTAAAACAAAAAGAGAATATTGAAAGATTAAATAATGCAATCTCGACCCTGGATTCGCTAATAAAGAATGTAAATATTCAGCGAAACATTAGAAATATGATTAGAGAGGTTTTGGCAATCTTAAAGGACGAAAAGGGTGGAAGTATCTCTGTTAGAGCTGCAAACGCCATTAGCATGCTAGATGGAGTAACCCAAAATCCACAAATGCAATCACATATCAGAACAAGTTTATGGCAAGTGGTTTCAGCTTTGGAAAGCATTCGCGAATAATTTGCCAATCCAGTTCCTAAGTGGCAGGTTTGCCGGGCTTAGGGGGGGGAGGTAATTTCTCTAATTTGTGACTTGGATTAGCTAAATAATGGCGCGATGCACCTTCTCCGCTTAAAACTATATTGCAATTTATACACCTATATCTTATTGCCAACTCAGTTCAACATTTAGAACGCTATACATAGGAAAAAACCTATCGAATTACTTTAATTTGATTATCTCCCTGTTGTCAGGAACGCTAGACCGTATTCGCATCCGTGAGTAAATCATGCTTGCAACATTCTCTGATTTTGATCTTTCACCATGGTTCACCAGGACTCGCTTCGGGCGTACTTTAGAAACAAAGTTCATTATTTGATTAAAATCACTATGTCCACTAAACCCGTCGATTTTTTGTTTAGAGCAACGAACTGGGATTACTTTAACCTTTCCATTCTTGTCAATCATGCTGGCTTCGGATATTGATCCGTCTAGCACCCTTCTACCAAGTGTTCCGTTTATCTGGTAAGAAACGAAAATAATCTTATTCTGTGGTCCAGGCGAAATTTGCTTAAAATACTCGACTGACGGGCCACCCTCAAGCATTCCTGACGTAGCCATGATTATAGCAGGGGATTCATCAGTGAATACCTCCTCCCTGTTACTTATTCCGTTTATAACGGTAAAATATGATGAGGTAAATGGATTGATACCCTCAGACACTGACTTTCTAACCTCATATCCTAAATAATGCGCGAACGACATATGAATAGCACTTGCTTCAGAGATCATCCCTTCTATAAATATAGGCGATTCTATCAAGCGGCCTTCTCGCATTTCTTTATCCAAAACTAACATAATTTCTTGGGCTCTTCCAACCGCGGGAACAGGAATTAAAACCTTGCCTCCTTGTTTTAGAGTGTGATTAATACTTTCTGTAAAAGATCCATAGACGGTTGCTTGATCAGGCATTAGATCATTTGATGCTCCGTATGTACTCTCCGTAATTATCGTTTCGACTCGAGGATAATTGGCCATTGTCCCATCTAATAATTGAGTTCGTGCGTATTTGTAATCGCCGGTATATAGAATATTGTGAGCACCAGAGATATTGATATGCACAGTAGCACTTCCCAGTATGTGTCCAGCATTGTTTAATGTTATTGTAACGTCTGGGGAAATGTCAGTAGGTTTTCCATAAGGGATTGGAATACAATGTTTTATTATTTCATTTACATCTCTGATTTCATATGGGATATAGGTGCCATTATTTTGGGCTATTTTTACAGAATCCATTTGCAACAACGTCATTAAAGGTAACGTAGGTTCTGTACAATAAACTGGCCCCTTGTAGCCAAACTTATAGAGAGCAGGTAAAAATCCCTGATGGTCAATATGAGCATGACTTATAACTACGGCATCTAATTCATCTAAGTTGAAATCAAACCAATCGATCCTAGGATAAGCATTGTAATTTGTGTTTTCACCCGGATTTATTCCGCAATCGAGCATTATTTTGCTTTCAGGCGTAACTACGACAAAGCAAGAGCGGCCTACTTGTTTGACGCCGCCCAGACAGTATATCAGAACTTCTTTAAGGGTACTGTATCGATAAGGATTCCCACCTAATTTATGATCTATCTGAAACTTAGCCGTATCCTTTGACGCTTCTTGAAAAGTTGTTATTGTTCCATTATTGGATTGTAGTAATGAATTGGAAAGCAAATGCGGCCTGAATATTCTTCGTCCTAGACTTTGGTAAAAGCTTATCCGGTCCTTTGAAGAACTCTTCAGTACTGAGTGGATATTTTTGATGCTATTTGAGGGGATATGAGGTGATCGTCTTGTATGAGCTATCCAACCAGTATTAGTTGCAATATTTATGAAAATTTCGGACGTAATTTCTTCGGGTTTATTAACTTCCAAAATGACCTCACCCGTTGCCTCGTCACAGAAAATTACAGATATAGTTACCTGTTTTGGTAAAATCTTACTTATCACGTTTCGGGTCTCATCTTCGGCCAATCTAATAGAAGGGTCGGTCCTAATTATGAATCTCTTTTTAATTGATTTTGACATGGCCGATAAATGCAAAGTTAATTCAGTCAGTGCAAACCGAGGATTTTTTGTATACAGGGCGATATTAGCAGCCTCGAGTTTTATATTTGTAATTTGAGCTTCTTTAGGTATGGAATTAGAGATCCTATTCTCAAGGGTTTCATCTAATTCATTTTTGGATTTATCAATTCTATTACTTTGAGTAGTATCTACACCCAAGTTAAATTGATTGACACTTGTTCCATGTTTCTTGCTTATTATTTTCTTTTCTGGAATCAATTTAATACATATTCCTTAATTTATTATGCATATCACAAAAAATCAGATATATTGAATACTACGTGTTGATTATTTATGTTTTTAACATCAAACGCAGAACCTATCTACCCTTTGATTTCGTTCTATTTACCACTATTTTTTCGGAAATACCCTTTACCAAGGAATTTTTTTTTAAACCTTTTTTTTCTATCATAATGTACCCGGATTTAATATGAGATCGCTTTGGAAAACGTGCACCTTCATTAATTTGATCTTTGTCAACACTATGTCCTAGTGATTCAACGGCACTAACCAACTCTGAAACAAGCGGGTCATAAACAGCAAGGGATTTAGACACTTTTCTTCCTTTTTCTCTAGACAAATTCTTGTTGAAATAATCTAACCAAATAATGACACTATTGTAATCCTTCATATTTCTAATGCAATTGGTTAACTTATCAAACCATTAAGGGTTTCCTTTGCTGAGCATTGTATGTTATTCCTAGTTATCGACAATAGAGAATTCACATGTACTTACAATTGGATTATACAATCGCAATTCTTCGCACATACGGCTTATCTTATCCAACGCGTCTTTATTGTCATATGCCAAAACTTTAACAGAAAACGATTTAGCAGCTCGGACAGACAAGACATCTTTATAATCTTCCCTTAGAATTAAGTCATGAAGCACCGTTTCTCCCTCAGGATCATTAAGAAATGGTTTATTACTAATTGTTATATTGACACAAATAATACGCTTTTCGGGAGATGAGGTCATCTAAATATTAACGAAAAAATCCAATATATATACAGAAGCTTTTAATTACAGGCGTTATCTGATATTAAAAAATGGTCATGTAGCTCAGCCTGGCAGAGCGAAGGTTTTGTAAACCTTAGGTCGCGGGTTCAAATCCCGTCATGACCTGTAATCTCTTGAGAATAAATAAATTTAATTGATTTATTTGATAGCTTTATTTGACAGAATAATTTGTATGTAATAATGATAATCACTAAATGACTATGGAATTACTGGGAGAAATTCTTCATTTTTCTAAGAGCGGCCGGATAATTGTAAAAATTGATCAAAATCGAAAAAACCCTAGAGCGGGATTGCTTGTATTTAACAACGAAAAAAAGATTGGCAAAATAGTCGAGTTGATTGGGTCGGTGAAATCACCCTACGCCTCAATAATTCCATTCATTCAGCCAAGAAGCAAGACTAGCGGCATGAAGGTCTATACTAATCCAACAAATAATAAGGCTCGCACAATTAGAACCCGGAATTACATTAAGCGAAATAAGAAATAGGTGATACGAAATTTCTAGCAATTTGGACTTAAAAAATACATGCCCAGAGTGTGATTCTGCAATTGTGCAGGATATATTAAAGGGAGAATTCATTTGTAGTATTTGCGGTTACGTCGTTCAAGATAATATTGAGGATTTTGGTCAAGATTCGTTTATTAGTGATACTACAAGTAGGTTTAAGAATACTCGCGCAAGTGGTGTAAATAGCATTTCTTATCACGACTTTGGTCTCCATACAGAAATCGATAGTCAATTTAGGGACTATACAGGCAAATGTTTTAAAGAAAATACGAAGAAATCTATGCTCACTCTTAGAAAATGGAATAGCATAATCAGAATTTCCAGTTCAAAGGAAAGGAGACTTTCCAACGTGCTATGTAGGATAAATGAAATTAGTTCATTATTATCTGTCCCAAAGGTAGTGTGTGAAACTGCAGCATTATTGTATAGAAATTATGAAAACAAATGTGATACTAAAGGAAAATCTACTTCTTGTATGGCGGCAGCCTCCGTATATTATGCTTGTAAAATATGTAAAGTATTAAGATCTTTGAATGAAATAGTTTGTTGTAGTAATTCTATCGACCAGATTAATGAAAACCAAAAACTAGCTTCAAAATACTATCGATCCATGGTTTTAGTATGTGAAAATGACGATTGTTCAGGTCGAAGTCAACCGCAACAGAACAAGATTACTGATTTCATATCTCTACAATCAAAAGATCGCACCTTAAGCAAGGCGGGTCATAACATTGCAAACTTGCAATCAATTAATATAAATCAATACATTTCTAAGCTAGCTAACACAGCCAAATTTGATATCAAAATAGAAAGACTGGCATTGGAAATAGCAAAGAAGACAGAAAATCATTTGCTTTCAGATGGAAAATCACCTAATGGAATCGCCGCAGCTTACCTTTATTTGGCATCAGTTTTGTTGGGAATTAATATTCTTCAGATAGATATTTCAAAGTTAGCTGGAGTTACTGAGGTCACCATTCGCAACAGATGTAAGGACATCCTTACCTGCTTCAGAATAACTCTAAAAATAAAACCATCATTAAAGGTATAAATTATCTAAAAATATAAAATATTCGTTCAATAATGGGCGGTAACAAAAAGAAGCCAACTCAATCTAGTGCGAATAAATCACAGGACAATAAGGGAAATAAAAAAGAAGAAACTAAAAAGACTCCAAAGGTGCAGCAAAAGCAAAGATTGTCAGTATTGATAGAAGATGCTCAAGGGCTTAAGGCATTGGATGCCATGAAGGCTATCACAGTACAAGCATTTGCTCGAAATTTAGGAGTCAAAATCTCCGTCGCAAACAATTATCTTAAAAATCTAGAGAACAAAAGCGTTATAAAAAGCGTTGGAGGTTATAGTGGACATAGAATTTATCAAAAAATAAAGTGAATATTTTTTATTGGTTTAGAATTTTAAATGTAAGAATATCTCCTGCGCCAACTGACAGCAACAAGCCCAAATTATCTGAGGTAATATTACCCAGCATGTTGTATTTCTGAGCGGTTGAGGTATCCTTCAAGAAAACCGATATGAAATTTCCAGACGGGCTAAAGGCAATATTCCCTTTCTTGAAGTTACTAACAGGTTTTTCAATCCCGATATCTAGGTCGGTCCTTATATAGATAAAGTTTTCATTATATTTACTAATTAACCCCGAGATGGGCAATCTTCTAATTATTTTTTTTATGGTCAGAGGTGAGAAATGTCTCTTAAATTCAGCACTTATCACATGTTTATCGTTAATCAGTAATTGAATCTCTATACGTGAAACGCTTGAAATAGCACCAGACATACAAAGTATTCAAAAGTTTATAAATATGAACTTTCAGTAACATTTAATTATATTGATAAATCTTTTTGGATAGTAGTGGCTATTAAGAGAACAAAAAAGAAATCAGGTCCTAAGAAGACTGATGATGGCGAGAAAGAAGTGATAGGAGAAAATTTGGATAATAGCCTGAAAATACAGAATGCCCAAAATCAACTTGTGACCGTTTCTAATGACGAGGATGTAACAAAGAATTACAAAACTTATGATGCAGATGTTGATTTTAAACTAAGAGAGGTAACCTCAAAAAATGACGAAATCATTATTGGCCCAAATCGGCTCACCAGATTTGAAAAGGCTAGGATTACGGGAGCTAGATCGTTACAGTTATCATTAGGGGCCCCCATATTAACTAAAATTCCAACAGAATTGACAGATACCATTATGATAGCCAGATACGAATTGGAGAAAAAGACACTTCCGATTTCAATTAGGAGGATTTTGCCCAATGGTCTATTTCAAGATATACCTATTGATTGGACGACATAGACCAAAACTATCAAGTTTTTCTAACAAACAAATACACATCGTTGAAGTTAGTACCGGTGTAGCCTGTATTTATGGTAGAATGTAAGCCCTTTAGTAAGATGTTTGAATTATGAGATTCCAAGAAGTCGTTGACGTTTAATTTTTTGAGATTAAGATACTTTAAAGTGGAAGGTGAAAGAATGCCACCCGCAGAATTCGAATTTCCATCAATACCATCTGTACCTATACATATCACACTGCAGTCTGAATTTTTCAATTGATCCATTAATTCCATCATTCTGCAAACTGCTTCCTGGTTTCTGCCTCCAGAACCAGTTTTCGATTTGGAAATTACATTGGTAAGCTCACCACCCATCAGGACTGCAGTATTATCTTTCTGGAGCTGATCAAATATCAATTTTGTAAAACTTGAGAATTCGTTCATGCTAAAATTAAATTCCGAACCTTTGTAATCAACATGATAACCACGAGATTTTAAATGGTAAGCTATTTTTTGACAAAACATCAAGTTATTTCCGATTATATGATTGTCTACGCTTAATGACTTAAATTCTCTTGATTTTACAGTTTCAAATTCGTCTGTTTTTAATCCCCTAGTCAAAGCTCCCGAGACATTCCTCATAGAATCAGATCTATTTTCAAAAATAGAGTACTTTTTTATTATTGCTATTGCATCCGCAAAGGATGATTCATCAAAGTATGTTAGACCCGAGCCAATTGTGCTCAAGTTATCTCCCACGACATCTGACAAAATAAGACTAATTACTTTCCTCTTAGGATTTAAGAGTCTTAGAATCTTGCCTCCCTTAATTTGTGATAAATGTTTTCTGACTATGTTGATCTCATTTATGTCAGCTCCACAAGAGATTAGTAGCTTATTTGCCTCTCTTTTGTCAGACAATGTTAATCCCTGAATAGGAGAGACCAACAGTGCTGATGTACCACCAGAGATCAAAAATACCACTAATTCTATATCATCCAAATGCTGTAATTCTCGTACAAGAATTCTCGATGCTAAAAGACTATTTCTATTTGGGATTGGATGAGAGGATCGTATTATGGAAACCTTCCCTAAACCTAACTGTTGTGTATTCTTGATTTTGTAACCTTTTGGGATAATCAATAAACTTCTTGCGATTGTATCGCCCATCTTGGCAGAAAATCCATTTAACATTTTTTCGGAGGCTTTCCCAACGCTTATTACCAAAATAGACTTACCCCGGGGCAGAGGGTACCCATGGAATTCTCCGTTAATATCAGTAATTCCAAATTTAGAATTTACTGATATCGATGAAACTACTAATTTTTCCGGACTACAATTCTTGAATGCAAATTCAAGAGCATCTAGTGAATCCTCTACCGATTGAAATTTATGGTGCTTTAGAATCGATGCTCGATTTTTGATCAAGCTCATCTAAAATATCTAAATTACCCTCTATTTATAACTCGTCTTCAATTTAACGGTGCTGTTAACTTAAGAACAAATCTTCTCCTTATCATGATAATCAACAAACAGGTTCAACCATTTCCGTACATGGTTGAGTTTGCAATTCTTTTTTCTACAGGGAAAGTAATCTTCAAAGCATTCTTTAGTTCTGTCTTTGATGTATTGCATTTTCCTCTCAATCAGACTTTTCTCCAAAGGGGAATGGGTGTGGTGTTTTAGTTTAAGGAATTGACAAGCCATTGGGTACCACTTACTACCTCCATCTGTAGATACTGGGTAGATACTGGATGATTTCCATGAGCCTTTATTAGATCAGATATAAACTTTTCAGCAACAAGCATGTTTCTCTCTTTAGTTATATTTTGTGCGAGAATCAGCCTGTTTTCTGGCTCAATCGCAACCCAAAGCCATATAAATTCTGAACCAACTTTTAGAATAGTCTCGTCTACAATGTATTCTGAAATCTTATTTTTCCTTGTTGATAATTTCCCTTCATGATGACATTTTTGAATCCACTTCCAGATGGATACATGACTTCTTTTTACTCGATGCAGATATGATAATGCTTTTACAACATTTCTTAATGATAGTCCAAGAAAATACAAATACAGACTATAACCAATATACTGTGAAGGTGTTCTGTTTCTTTTACTGATCATGATTGAAATAGAGCAACTTAAAGCTATAGGTTTATCATTAAGTCAACAGCATCTTTAAGAGATTGGAAAAGTTAATATCCGAATAGACAAAAAGAATTGTTGTAGCGGTCATCGTCTAGTTTGGTTAGGACACTGGCCTTCCATGTATAAGACCTATATGGAGAGAGCCCGTAACCCGGGACTTTGTCTTTGTTTATAGACAGAGCGGGAATTCAAATCCCGGTGACCGCATTTAGTTTAGAAAATTACTTGTTTGGTCACGTTATTTACGATCCATCATGGCGAGTAATCAACAAAATGTACATCCCTTACTTGAATTGTTGATCAAATCATCATAACGGTAATCGCCAAGGCTGGAGGCTAGAGTGGAATGCAATATGTGAATGTTACCCCAATACGGATCCTAAAATTGACTACTGTCTATGCGGCTTTTCTAAACACCATATCAATTACATCACTAATTTCAGAAAATGAGTTTAATGATAGCGAATTATTGAATTAAATACCAAATATTAGAAGCAAATTCAGCAGTAATCCATTATGCCTACATATCATGATCTATCAATCTAAAAGTACAAGAGTTTGCACCATTTTCATTGTTTTCTTCATTTTCATCCAATTTGATATGGCATATCTTTACCGATGCTTTATTATTTCGGGGATTTATGTGAAATAACTTAAACTTGATTGAAATACCAATCTGCAATCGTATAATATGCCCTTAGCTTTTTCACAACATGTCGTGCGCTTTTCGAGTTAAATATTTTATACTGTCATTCGCAGAAGTCAATCTGTTCCAAAACAACATGTGAAAATTGGATCCTGGTTATACCGTGTCCTTCAGTGAAAAATCTTAATGATTTTCCATAGGTAATTCTTCATGAATATTGGTCATATTTATTGCGTATGGATTAATCTATGTTCAAAGTCTTGTTAGCTACGATTATTCCAACAAGTAACATAAAACCTGCAAAAATAAGCAAATAATAAAAATATATCCAATTAACTTCAGTGATATTTCCTGCAAAGATGATTTCTCTTCCAAAAGTAGATGAGTATGATACTGGGTTTAGGTTAGAAATGATTTGCATCCATGGCGGAAAATTATCATTTGGAAATAGAGCAGTACTAGCGAACATTAGGGGAAGATTTATGAAATTAGATATTAGTGTAGGGATTTGCCAGTCTGAACTTGACATAGTCAAAAGCAGGTAAATTGACGAAAGTCCTAAACTTAATAACAGTAATGAAAATAGAAACATCATCAATCCTATTGCATCTGGAATTTGGACACCTAATATCATGACTCCTATGAACACTATGGGTACCTGTAACATCCCCCGTGTTGAAGCTCCAAATACCTTTGACAAGAAAATTATATAGTTTCTCGTTGGAGATGTCATTATTCTTCTAACATATCCAGATTTTTTATCTTGTATGAGACTTAAAGAACTAAACATTCCTACGAAGAGCATTGATGTAGCCAGTTGACCAGACAAAAGAAATGCAACATAATTATCAGTTTGAAAAAAGTCTGTCAGAAAAGAGACAGGTGCATAGGCAAAACTACTTCCGAAAAATACAATCCATAATAACGGCTGTACGATACTGAGAATGATAACAGCTGGATTTCTAAAAGTATTCATTATCTCTCTTATATATAATCCAATGAATTGATTTATTGCTCGTATCATTTCTCAAAAATCAATTCTTGCTGCTATTGGTACTACTGCTACTAGAGACATCGTCAACATCACCAAATCTCTTTCCTGTAAGCTCTAGAAAGATTGATTCTAGATTTGGTTTCTCAATTCTGATAGTTTCTATGTTGTTTGGACGTAATTCTGTAATTCTGGAAATCAGGTCAGGCAAAACTGTTTCAGCATTTTTAACCTTAATTCGCAATTTTAAATTATTAGTGAGACGTTTTTCAACAGTTTTGTTGAAGTCGATCGAATCTATTTCTTCAATATTTGTTATCCCGCAAATAGTACTAAAATTCTTGTAATCAAATGATGATAGAAAAGCAATTTCTATAATGTCTCCATGAGCTTGAGTTTTGAGTGCTTGTGGCGATCCTGTTGCAATAATTTTTCCATTATTGATTATGGATATTGTGTCGCATAGTACTTCAGCTTCCTCAATATAATGAGTAGTTAAAAATATTGTTACGCCATAAACAGTATTTATTTTTCTAATGAACTTCCAAAGAAGTTTTCTTGTACTTGCATCTAATCCTATAGTGGGTTCGTCCATAAACAATATTTTGGGTTTGTGTAATAATGCCATTATGATTTCTAATTTTTTTTTCATCCCAGTAGAAAGTTTTTCAACTTTTTTCACTTTTGTGTCATTCAATTCAAAATACTTTAGGAGATTTGTGGCTCTATCCTTCCAGCCTTTGCCAATATCATGTAACCTTGCCTGAATCTGAATATTTTCCATGATTGTAAGTGATTCATCTAAGATCACCTCTGATGAAATCCAGCCGATATTTTCCTTAACTTTTATCGATTCACTATTTGTATCAAAACCAGCAACAAAAGCTTTTCCCTCAGATGGTTTTGATAATCCTGTGAGAATTTTGATCAACGTAGTTTTTCCAGCTCCATTTGGGCCTAATAACCCAAATATGCTCCCATAACTAATTTCTAATCGGAGATTGTCAACTACCGTTTGTGAGCCATACACTTTTGAAAGTCCCAGACAGAGAATTGCTGAATTCTTACTGTTAGGAGCAACTACAGGAGTAGTACTATTATGATCAACCACCAAAAAATAAGATCTATCATAATATTCAAATGAGGTGATAAATACGTTGATAATAATTTGAATTCCAGATGTTTAATGGCCTGCATCCTCTTGATACGTATGATTTACAACAGTAAACTCTACAATTATAAATTGGAAGAACAAATTTAATTTATTTAAATTTTAACAATGAACAAGAGAAGACTACAACAGAAGGATATAGAAGATGGCTGGTATTTTTTCATAGATATTGTGGGTTCTTCCAATCCAAATTTGTCCATAACATGTCAACTGGAAAAAATAAACACCATCAAAGATTTTATCGCATCTTATCTTACCTCTATCGGGGATCCCGTAATTTACAAATCATTTACAGGAGACGGGATGCTCATCGTCTTTTTGAATTACAATTCTCCATTAGAATTATCTATTTTTATTCATGAAAAAATCAAGGAATATAATAATTCCGCAAGCGGAAACGAGAGAATTTTTGTTAGGATAGGGATCGGATACGGTTCTTTTCTTTCATTTCGAGATGGAGTTCATAAAGAGTTTGCACCTTGGGGACATGAATTGGTACTTGCTAGACGAATAATGGACATGGCTAGACCCAATCAAATACTGTTAACCGATTTCGCATATCAAAAAATAAAAAATGATTATCTATTTGGTAAAAACAAGTACGGTTCCTCGTTATATGATAAAGGAAAAATAATGCTAAAGCATCATAACGAGTTGGAGAATGTTTATTCCTTTTATAAGTTAGATGAGTATGGGAATAATTCTGATATTGAATTCAGCATCGATCTTAAACCATTGATTCAATACCAAAAATTTGATGATACTTTTGTAGAACCAATTCAAAAATTTTGTGAAGCTAGGTTTGTAACTGTATTAGACAAGTTTAAGGATCTAACCAATCCGTCCAAGGGGCTGGAAATTGGTCTGCTATCTACCGGATTGATTTATCAGGTGTTATTTGAGAACGGTGGTGATTATATTTCCGCTACATATTTACCGCCGGGGGAATATTGGGAGTTACAGAATAATGCTCCACTAAATCTATTGAGCCATCAGGAAAAAGCTTTGCGAAGATTGGATCATAAAAATGCGACTAGAAATCATTTTAGGTTTTTGATTATGGAGAAAGGGAAACTTGATAATGATATAAAGGACAACCAAAATAGTTCTCTTCTTTTCATAAAATGGCATTCAGAAAATAATGTAGACCTATATTTTATTAATTCATCTGATATTAATTCAATTCTAGTAAAGTATCCCAAAATAGTACATAATGTCGGGCTTGGTTTTTGGAACGGAAAATATGTGCTCCAGTTCGGACCCATTATGGAATATGTTAATAAGAAAGACCAAAATCATCCATTATTGAGAAGAAGATTTTGGTTACATGCAACAGGTAGTGAAACATATAATCAAAGCAAAAATTTCTTCAATGAATTAGTCGATTTGGCCTCTAAGAAGAAATTGACTCGAATTGATCATAACTATTACAATAACATAATCAATGGGAAATAGAAGTTGGATTGAGTTGGATTGTATAACTAGGATTCTTTGGTTCCATTGGTTCTTACATAGTTGCGTTTGTCAAAATCGTCACTCTGATCTATTTTACCTAATGAAATTGATTATTGATCGACCTTTTCACTAAATCAATCTCCAGTTATCCAATAATCAATCCAGAGAAAAATAAATATGCTTTTATTAGCTGCAAACAAACTAACTTCATGGATTTTGCAAATCATCATATTCAAAGAATGAATCGAGAACGACATGTCAATAATAATCCTCTTAAACAATTCCCAAAAAAAGAATTATCTGAACTTGAGCGAATAAATGATCAAATGATTGAATCATTAAGAGTACGAATGCAAAATCTTCCTGAGGGTGATAATCCTTATCAGGGTTTTCGAAAAATGGTGAACCAAATGAGGGGACATGATACCTCTAATTTATCTAATCTGACAAAGGAATTTCTTGAGTCAAGACGAAAAAATTTTAATTAATGAGTGGTCTGAATCTGTTTAACTGAAGTTCATATCTCTCAATTTCTATACTATCTGTGATAAATTGTGCTACAATATCATACCCTAATTTATGAGATTTATGGGGGATTTAAAAAACAATTATCATCAGTTATTCTATTCTTGAAACTTTTTTTAAATAATCTCTTTCGCGCAGTTCTAAAGTAATTCTAAAGTCGAGTTAAGATAGTCAAACTTATCATTACAATTGAATTCAGAGCCTAAAAATTAAGAATGATGTAAATTAACATCAAATTCATTCTTTTATATCTTCAATCCTCCCAAGTATACTTTAGTGCCAATAGTCTACGCCTCATGTCTTATCGGATGACTTCACAGGTTCCCTAGCTTCTCTTTTACATATGATATGTCCTCTGCGACGATGATGCCTATGTTTGCTTATTGATTCCTTGTAGGTTGAGATTTTATCTTGTCAGTAAAATCGAGCCCGCTAAGAGTCCTTCAGATACATAGATCGACAGTATAACAAGTGCAAATTTGATCTACACTTCAAAAAAATTCTGGTCAATTAGTCACACAAGGTTAATTCTGGTAATTCTAGCATTATTGTCGGTCAACTGACTTGTTCCGCTGTCTCCTCTAATTTCTACTTTGAATTCTGCTTATTAACAAATTCACTTTATTCTATAGGGTTATATGTTATTTCCACATACTCGCCTAAGAATTATTTATGGGATTCTTTAGATGGTGGGCAATTTCCTTATCTGGGTATATTTATGAAGTTATAAAGACATTTATATCATTTTGTTGTTTATACTATGTTTTGTCATCTGAAATTATTGGTTCAAAATTATCTGTTCGTTCAAAAAGTGATCTTATTGATAAAGTGTATGATGCTATTACCACGAGCGGCGAGGATGGTGTATTTCAAACTGAGCTTTGTAAGCTATTTTCATTGGATAGCAGAGACGGTTCAAGACTAGTTGGGAATTTAGAAAAACAATCACTGATTACACGTGAAAAGGCTTTGTATAGGGGAAGATGGACATACAAGTTAGTAGTAAAAAAAACTATTTCTATGGATTGTGAAGAACAAAAACCTATAGACGTTAGCATGGTTGAGGGCGCACCGTGTCTTTGTTGTTCCTTTCAACATCTTTGTTCTAATGAAGACGAATCAAATCAATACAGTCCTGCAAAATGTCAAATTATTGAGGAATGGATTGTAACGTCTTTCGACAAATTCATGATCAATCAACAACAATCTAGTGATCAGGAATTAATGTAAAAATAAGATTGCCAACACTTGTTAAATCCTTTTTTTGCTTTTTCATTGAAATTTTTTTAGTCAGGATCAATTAAAAGAGGTGGAATGGTCAGCAATAGACGGTATTACCAAGTAGTATTGAATATTTTTGGAGCTGAGCTAAACCCTGACTCGATAATTGCATTACCGTTAATAATCCACTCTATGTTTTCTATTGACTGATTGTTTCTCAAGAGATCTGTTCTAATACTCTTGTCTGAAATAGATGTTTCAATTACTGAACTAATGTTTGTATCTGTATTAGACAAGAGCTGAGGTCTACCATTCACTGGTATGTCAATGAAAGACTTTGAATGTTCTCCTAGAGATTCGCCGTCTGCTATCAACTCATAGTCAATCTTAGAAGTTGTCAATGCTTGGCCAGTCGGATTTTCGATATTAAATATCACATTTAAAGTCGCCGTATTGTTATCACCCGATAGTTTTTCAAGTTCAATCTTCTTGACAATGATACTAATAGCCCCCAAATCAGGCAATGTTATTGTCAATATTAATGGTAGCAAAATGATCACACCCACTATAACTGTAGCAGTACCGATTAGAACCAATCTTCGTCTACTTAAAAACAATTACTATCGAGTTAATGTGTAAAGGATTGGCTTTAAAAAACTTTGTTTATAATAATATATTAAGGAACTATTAGATATTATTGATCTCCAATGAACTTTTACGATCCACTTGTTATCTGGGTTCACTTGGTATTTACATCAATTTGGGTTGGGGGGTCGATATTTATAGGAGTGGTCTTGGCCCCACTTTTGAAAAAAACTATGCCCGATCTTAACAAACGAATATCGTTCATGGTTATAGTAGGACGCAGGTTCAATTATTTGGGTGGATCCGCGCTATTAATTCTTGTAATCACTGGAATTTATAATGCACGGACAATTTTTGCCCAGCCCTCTCTATTGTTTGAATCCTCATACGGGTATATACTCTTGGCTAAAATAATATTGGTTTGTATTTTGTTCATAGTATACATAATTCATGTTTTGATCCTAAACAAGAAAGTGGAAAAACAAATCCTTGAGAGTATAGTCCCAGATGAATATTTCATTTCGCTAAGAGGCAAAATAATATTGCTTGGACGAGTTACAGTCGGGTTGTCCATTGCTATATTGTTTCTGGCGGCCCTTTTGGATAGAGGAGTTGTATTTGGATGAACATGAATTGATTAAATAGCATAATTTTGCAACATTAGATTCTTTATCGTTTCTCCAACTTTTTTTTCATTGTCAAGTGAGACAAACACTTTGTTCCTTGTTTTGGAATTGAAGTCCAAAATTATGGTCTCATTATCTACTAATATTTCCATGTTTAGTATTCTCCTTGTCAGTGAAACATCCTTAATTTCAACATTCTTTCCAAGTAGGCTGCTCTGATCTTTCTTAGACAAATTCATCAAAATATATAATGAGCCAACGAGCGAATCTAGCAGATGAAATATTATTTTTGCTCCTTCTTTTTCCTCATCTTTTGACACAATCTGTGACGCACTGTTTTCTCCTCCTCCTCTTTCTTCAATTGGTTGGACATCTGGGAACCTAGTAAGAGGGGATTGTTTTTGGACATTGTCAGAAGACGGAGTAACATTCCATTTTATCTCTCTTGCATCTGAGCTGAGTTCATCAAAGGTCTTTACAAATTCTTGAATTATTGATTCGATTGATATTTCTATCGCGAATCTATCAACAGTTTTTATGATGACCCGTACTGTATGGTAATTAAACTCATAACCTAAAAATTTGGTGAATAACATAGGTTTTCCGTACTTTATGGAATGAAAATCACACCCTTCGATCCTACTTACTAGTGCTTGAAAATATTTTACCGACAATCGATTTGTTTCTATACAATTTAGTTTTGAAACTATTAACAATTTCATTACCTTTTTAAAATAAGTACTAAACTGTTCAGGATGTTCCTCAAAGTTGTACTGTATTACTTCAATTGTCAAATAATCAATTAGATCCTGCTGTTTATTAAACTATTAATTGTTTATTTGTAATCTGACTTGAAAATGATATAATATGACATATCACATCCAATAATAATATAATAACTTATTTTTTCAAGTAATTCACTAATTTCTCAACCATTATCCAGAAAATAATTTATGGTTTATACCATCTTGAAAATCTATCTTGATCAATTAACTTATTTTTAAAATTTCTTAAAATGAACGATATTACAATATGATGTTTGTAAACATAAGCTATAGCTATTGATATAATCCCAATAAATATGAATCTTATTCCAATTTCCCGCA
>QCWC01000081.1 GCA_013114705.1 Candidatus Nitrosocosmicus sp.
CTGGAATGACAATAAAGCCTTCCGCATCAAGTATTTTAATTTCACTTTTTCTAGCAGCTGAATCGGATAAAAAATCAAAGTAACTGTCTGTTGATTTTCTTACTACTTTTTCTATTATCCCGTGCTCATTTACAAGAATTGCTCCTCTTCTAACCAATTCCAACTCTTCGCCATATAAAATCTGAGGATTTACAATTACGGTCTTTCTCAATTTGACTCAAAAACGTTTATTTTCATGCCTGTCTTTCTGTATTCTCTTATCTGATCTAATGATTTGGTAGCAAGCATTGCAGCTGTTCTGGCGTTATTTCCATTTCCAATTCCGCAATTGAGCTTTATGTCAAATGACTTTATGATTCGATTGATTATCTTGGTAATTTTACTAATACTAATATCACTCTTGGCAACTACCATGAAATTGTCTCCTCCCAAGAAAAATGTTAAGCTATCCTCTTTTAAAAACAAATTAGAGATTTGTAATTGAATCTTCAGTAATAGGTTTGTAACTTCATATGTGGAAAGTTTTTTAGTTATTGAAGTGGAACCATCTACGTCTATATGAATAATTTTCAAATCTTTAGTATTACTATGATTTTGATTTAAAATCCCATCGATGTTATTTTTATGACCCATCTCTTGTTGTAGATGCTCTTTGTCAATTGCAAAAATATTATTATATACTGATTTGTTTTCCCTTTGCCTGATTCTCTTTATCTTTTTATCTGAATCTAAAGGAGTTTTTCCAATTCCTATCGTCATGGAAATTTTGATTTTACTATTTTTCTTCGAAATCTTGTCGAGAATTTCTTTGTGATCATGTAGGGTTATTTGATTTGTAACTGCAATTAATTCATCATAGCGATTGGAAAATACTAGCCCATTCTTTTCCGAAAAATATTCCTGTAGATCTGCATATATCCCGGCCTGTAGGATTTGTAATTGATGTTCTCTATCGCTCCCAAGTTTAAGGGTCCATGGACCATAACCTTCTAATTTTATGACTGTTATTTGACATGTCAAAACTAATCTACTACTAATAGAGTTGGTTTTGTACCTTTATTTTTTATTTTTCTATTTCTTATCTCCCTTAATCGTTTTGTCATTAGTACTGCGGTTTGAATTGCGTGTTGGGAAACAGGTTCTATTCTGGCCTCGGCTTGTTCAAATGTCATATCCGGGCCCGTTATCCCTAAAGATATTGGCTTTTTGTATTTCAAAGATAGTTCAGTTATTGATTTGGCCGTAATACTTCCAATCAATCTGTCGTGACTGGTTTCTCCCTTAATTATTGCTCCTAAAGTGACTACTGCGTCAACGTCCCTTTTTTTTAGTAATTCTTCAATCATAATTGGCATATCAAAGACCCCTGGAACAAAACAAATGTGTGTAATCCTTGATGTAGGGACAACACTTGCGAATTTCTTTGCTTCATCAAGCATTGGAATTGTTATCTCTTTGTTAAATTCCGCGACCACAATTCCTATTCTGACTTTCATTACTAATTTCCATATGACTTTGCATATGCTATTAGTTCCTTGGCTTCAATGATTACCAGGTTTTTCTCTTTAGAATAGTCTACTGCATCTTTGTATGAGAGAGCTTTGTAGTTATGAGAGTCTAACATTTCGCATATGGTTGTTACATTTGTCATATTTGCTATCTTGGTAAGAAAAATGGACATCTCGGTATGACCTGTTCTTTCATTTAGCAATCCTTTTGAAGCTATTAAAATCGGGACGTGACCAGGCGTCCTAAAGCTTGTTTGAAACTTTTCGATAATTCTTTGTTGGTCAACCAGATCTGTATCTGTATCCAATTCCGAACAAATATTTGCTAAAGATGAAATGGTTAAAGCCCGGTCATTATCAGTGATTCCCGTATATGTGTTGACATGGTTAAGTGTTATTGAAAATGAGGGTTTATCTCCATATGGAGAACTGTTCTGATTTATTAAGGATATGGTCTTATTAGCAATTCCAAAAATATTCAATACATCGTAGATGAACGGCAATCCTAGTTTCGTAGATATTTCTTTTGATACTGCAGTACAAATTAAACCACCAGCATCTTTTCTCATTGTAGATACATGTTCAGGGGTTATATGACTAGAAGAAATAACCATATCGACTTCGTCCTCCCTGTTATCGTCGTCGTGAATCAAGACAAAATTTCCTTCTCTTAACGAAGTTACGGCCTCGAATATCTTTGTCAATTAACTATTTTTCTAGATTAAAGTTAATATATCTTACTATTTTTCTTGTTATTACCAGAAAACTGGTAGATATTTGATAAGTATCGTGATAAGATGTCCACTTCAACATTTACTGCCTCGCCAACTTTTTTTAATCCAAAGGTAGTATTCTCAAGAGTATGCGGTATTAGTGCTATTTCAACCGTCCTATTTTTTACACTAACTACAGTTAGACTTACCCCATCAATAGCAATTGAGCCTTTTTGAGCTATGAGTGGTAAAAGCTTTTTGTTTGCGATTCTGATTTTTATCCTACTGCCTTGTTCGCCTTTCTCAATTTTCTTGATCTGTCCAATGCCATCTATATGGCCTAGTACAAAATGACCCTCCAGTCTTTCCCCGATCATTAAACTTCGTTCAATATTTACTCTGTCACCTTTTCTCAAATCTATAAAATTTGTTTTGTTGATGGTTTCATCTATGATCTGAAATGTAGCTCTCGTGTTTCTTAGGGCTGCAACAGTTAAACAGACTCCATTTATTGAGACGCTGTCTCCTATTTTGATATTCTTTGTTTCTGGCAGTCGAAGTGAAATTTCTGTGTGATGGTTACCTTTATCGCCAATAGTTTCAGAATTTCTATTATTAGATGGAGTCGGCTTTTTAATTTCTTCTATGACTGCTAAATATTGAGTTATTCCCGTAAACACAACTATCAAAATACAAAAATATAATTTGAAGATTATTGAACAAAATATTTTATCTTTAATTACTATTTAGCAGAGTCCAAAATCCTCTTTGCTTGTTTATAATGAACAGCGTCTATCATTTTTCCCTCAAGCTTAACTGCACCTGACGCAAGATTTTTCTGAGCATTGTCTAGAGCCTGAACTACTTTTGTTGCCCATTGGATGTCTTGAATGGAAGGATTGAATATTTTATGAACATGATCAATTTGAGAAGGGTGAATAATACATTTACCGGTATAGCCAAATTTTTTCCCTAACCGCAGATCCTTGTTTAAGCCATCTATATCATTAATATCCTGCCATATGGAATCGATAGAATCCAAGCCTGCCGCCCTTGCGTCAACAGGGACTTTAGCACGAGCGTACATATAGCTATTAAGTATATCCATATCCGGCGTATCTATTTTCATATCATGAAGAAAATCAAAAATACCAAATAAAATGGACGAATTTCTTTCATTGCAATTTGCTATTTCAAATGCGTTGACTACTCCTAATGCAGATTCGATTGAAGGCATGATTCTTAAATATCCTCTCGGAATATTTCTTTCAATTTCTAGATGGTCTAGTAATTCTGAAATTTCTAATATTTGTGAAACTTTCTCTACTTTTGGGACGACTATTGCATCTAGTCCTTCTATGACTACTTTATCTAAGTCACTTGATATTTGTTTTGAATTAGGAGAGTTAGTGCGTACTGCTACAATTCTTTCTTTCCTTATTTCTGGATTGCTATTACTATTCTTGAGGCTTATGATTGTTGCCTCGATGAGTCCTCTGGCTACCTCTTTTTCTTCGGCCGGCACCGAATCTTCTAGGTCATAGCATATAATATCTGAATTGATCCCTTTAGATTTCTCTAAAAATCTTTGGTTGTTCCCTGGGATAAAAATTAAACTTCTCGAGCTACCCACAATAATAGTCTTATCAATAGATATAAAAAAATTAAAGTTTTTGAGGACTGGTAATTATCTTTCCTATCTGTTCGGCGCCAGCCATCATCACGTGACCTTCTACCATATTTGAAAACGGTAAAGATGTATGAATAACTGGTTTTAATTTTCCCTTACTAGTCCAATAAACTACTTGTTCCAGTTCTGCTTTGGTTCCCTGTGTTGATCCTAGGAGGTTAGTCCCTTTGAAAAACAAGTACCTCAAGTCAATACTAGAATCGTACCCTGTAGTGGCTCCTGTGGCAACTAAGGTACCGCCCATTTTTAGGAGGCTTACTTCCTGAGGAAATACATTCTTTCCAATGTGTTCGAAAATAACATCTACTCCTTCTTTCTTTGTAATCTCTCTCACTTTTTTATACCAATCAGCTTCTCTATGGTTAACTACACTGTCTGCTCCGATCTCTAGACATTTATCCATCTTTTGTTGATTTCCGGCTGTTGCTATTACATTGCAATTGTACAATTTTGCAATTTGGATCCCTACCATTCCTACTCCACTTGTTCCTCCCATTATCAAAACAGTTTGACCTGGGATGATCTTGGCTCTTCCAACTAGCATGTGCCATGCTGTCATACCGACCATGGACATGGCAGCAGCATCGTCGAAGGATACATTTTCTGGCAGTTTCGCTACATTCACTTCTGGAAGATGCGTATATTGTGCAAAGCCTCCCCACAGAGGACCAGTCTGAAATCCCCAAATCATTCTCTCCTTACAGTCATATTCTCTGCCCGATGTACATTGATCACAAACTCTACAACTCATGTTAGAGTGGGAGACAACTCTATCACCCACCTTTAACTTGGTTACATCCTCACCCATCTCTACAACGGTTCCTGCAACGTCGCTACCGGAAATATGAGGAAGTGGGGTTTTTACTGGGTCTCCCCAAATTGCCCATAAATCATTATAATTATATGCTGCAGATTCGACTTTGATCAAAACTTCATTTGATTTTATTTTTGGGACATCGATATCTTCAATTTTGACTACCTGTGTAGGATCTTTATTGTATTCTCTAAAGACAGCTGCCTTCATGGGAGGAAGATAATTTAGAACCTTAATATAGTTAACTCAAAAATGAATATTATTCTTTATTATATTAATGAAAATTATAAATAGGTATATTAAATTGGAGATTAGATCAAGTCATCTTCTGTTGATTCTAAAATCTCTTTTTGGCTGTTGTATGGTCAACAGTATTTGTTTTAACTCGTCGTCAGTAAGGGCCCTATTGAGTCGGCCTGATGTAGCCGCGTTTATTAAATAATTTTCTACCGCAGCTGCTAGTTCTGGTTTTACCATCTTTACATTTGTAAGTCTTTGCCTTGCCTCTGGATCTAATAACATTGCTAGCGCTCTTTGCTTCATTGCCTCCGCTTCAGCCTGTTGTCTCCTAATTTCATCATCAGAGGGTTGATGAGATTGTGGGGGGCTTGACACGTCTGCTACCTACTCCTTCTTAAGCATATCTTTCTAAATTTTTATCAGCTTTTGATGTTTCTTTGAATATTTCGGTGGCCAATCTATCCACTCTTTTCATCCCTTCATTTGATATCATTCTACCTTTGCCCTTCCTTTCTACGTATCCGGAAGACTCTAATTGTTGCAAAGCTTTTCTAATAATCGCTCCACCAGCATCTTTATGGTGATCTAAATTGTAACCTATCCTTTTTCTTCCCCCATAGTAACTTTTCAAGTCTGAAATTCCTATCGGACCATGTAAGTAAACCTTTCTTACCAATGAAGCGCACCTAGTATACCACCAGTCTCTATTTTGTGGAATTTTTTCTGCGTGTGCGCCAGTTTTTACATAGCTGGCCCAATCTGGAGGATTTATTTTCTTATCTTTTTTAAGCTGATCTGTTAATTTTGATATCAATTCATTTGCTGGAACATCAAATACCTTTGCCATCTATTATTACAGGATAAATTCAACAATTTTCCCTTATAATCCTTGTTCTTTGTATCTCTGATAAACCGTAATATAGTCACTATTTCTTATTTTGCTAGTTAATGATCTCAGCCGTTCACTCTGATTTCGGCGGTGATTATGATTTGACATTTCCTAGAATGGAGTTATTGGCATTTTTATCAATTATTTTTCTATACGTGTGGCCGCAAAGCTTGCATGTGATTCTTAGCGCCTTCGTGTTCGACCTGCCGATTCTTATACTTGAATCTCTTCCCGGAACAATATACTCTTTGCAATTCTTGCAAAATAGTATTTTATATTCAAACGGAATTTTTAGTTTATATTTTAGTATGATTTTCCTTGCTATCTTGATATGATCATGAGAAAATTCGTCATTAGAATAAAGTGCACTATCAATCAGATTTCTTACTCTTTGTAGTGCGATCTGTCTTGTAGCGCTTTTTTTCATGGTTTTGTGTTTTCCTATAAATATGACGCTGCAATATTATATATCTTTAAATAATTTCTACTTCTCTTACTTTCATACCATTTGCTTAATTTGATAATAGCTGATACTTCGCTAGAAACAATTCCAGATAATCTGTATCGACATCCTTCGCTAAGAAAACTTCGTCATTCTGGCAAAAAACCTAGTGATATTTTACTAGATAGATCCTTTCATCATTTTGCGATGGTGTCTACCGGATTAGAAAATCACCATAAAAGAGGACGTCCAGACATACTTCATATCGCCTTGATAAACGCTCTAGCTACTCCTCTATACCGCAATAACATGATGAAGGTTTTTATCCATACTGTTAATAATAACGTTATTTGTGTAGGTGACAATGTGAGAATTCCCAAGTCTTATATTCGATTTGAGGGACTGATGATAAACCTACTTAAAACCAAGAAGATTATTTCAGATGAAGGACGACTATTGTTGGAACTTAGATCTCAAACTAATTTTAAACGTCTTATAAAAGAGATTGTAAAGTCCGACATCGTGGTAGGTTTATCAACTACGGGCGTATACAGAAAACTTGAATCAATAGCCATAGATCTATCTTCTCAAAACAATCCTTGCGTTGTTATTGGGGGATTTCCAAACGGTTATTTTTCAGATAGTGTTGATTCTTGTTTTGACAAAAAATATTCTATCTCTAGCGTGGGATTAGAATCCCAAGTGGTAGTCTCTAGACTTGTCTATGAGTATGAAAAAAATGTTTTGGCTTAAAAAATTATAGGCTTATCTTGCCCTTCTCGCTGCAGATGCTAATGCATAAACTAGCCCAATTCCTAAACCAACTGCTAACGGTATCCATACTCCAAAAGCTTCAGGACTGATTACAATTTGTAAGAATGACAACATTAGGGGGTTATAGCCCGTGCATGTATATAAGCTTTGTATGATATTATTTTTAAACTGAAATTAAGATTATGCAACAAACAGTATTCATATTATGATATTTTATCAAATTATGGAATCAATTTAATATTTTTTTCACGTGACGATCTTCGGGAATTTTCTTGCGTTGTAAATTTATTTACTTTAAATTACCCTTGTGAACAAATTTTATTTATGAAGATGCAGAAAGAGCTGCGCAAATTTTGCCCGAAATGTAAAACTCATACTGTTCAGGCTGTTTCTACTTATAAGAAGGGCAAAGACCGAAAAGGTGCCCAGGGGGCCAGACGCCACGCTGAGGATAAGAAAGGATATGGTGGTCAAAAGTTCCCCGAATTAAAAAGAACTGCTAAAACCACCAAAAAGGTTACTCTAAGGTATACTTGCAAGACATGCCAAAGAAAAACAATGAAACAAGGAATGCGAATCAGAAAATTGGAAATCCAAGCATAGCCTAACTGGTTGAAAGTGGTTTGATATGAAAAAACACAATATTATGATTCCAAAACCTCGAAGTAACTTTGTTAAAGTTGAATGTGAATCCTGTAAGAATGTTAAAGTCTTGTATACCTATAGCACAAAGACTGTTTTGTGTCCGTCCTGTAATTCGGAACTTCTTTTAAATACTGGCGGACAAGCAAAAATAACAGGTAACATACTAGAAACTTTGGATTAATTACTTTCTAGTTATTTTCTGTACTTATTTTTTAATAGAAATTCTTCTGTTCTTTTCAGGTCGTCGATAGTATTAATATTGTAAGCTAGTTCGGAGTCATTGAAAATTATGGGTTCTTCCTCTATTTGATTGCCAATTAGGTTAATTTTCTGGGTTCCAAATGAAGCCGTTTCTAACACTGAAATACCTGTGTAACAATAGTCCTTTTTATCTATCTTTATTGTGTAAGATGTGGGTAAAAAGCTATTTTCGACGATTATTTTCTTGTCTATGACTATGGAGATCAAAGGTGTCTTGTGCTTTAATTCTACAATTCTCTCAATTGTATCTGTAGAAATCAAAGGTAAATCGGTTGGCAAGAAAATGATTTTTGAATCCTCCTTGATATGTTTCTGGTTTTCCAAGATTATGTTATCTTGAGGATATTTCTTTAATTGTTCTCTAATATATGACTTGGTCAAAAAATGATCTACTAAACTGGTAAAATCTTCTGAATATCCATTTCCATTCGTCTTTAATACTGTCACGTTTTTGAAATACTTGCGTTTGATTACTGCTTCAGTTTCTTTTGTGTTACTACTTACAGCAGCAAATATTCTAAATCCTTTCTTTGAATTTATTAAAGTCTCTAGAATATGCTCAATCATAGGTTTGTCGTTTAAGAGTATTAGAGGCTTTTCAGTAATTTTATTAGATATCTTAGAGTGCGCACTAATTCTACTACCTCTACCACCACACATGAGAACACATATGGTCAAATCATTTACTTCCTTCCTTCCTTCATCTATATCTACTCTTTCTCCTCATTTATCTCTGAATATCATTTTTTAATTTGTTCTTGTGTAATTGGTGGTAAATAACTCTTTTTTGGATGTGTGAAATTTATGAAGTGGGATAGAAGAATAAATCTTATTTATAAATAATTTTGCAATGATTGGGTTACTAAATGAACATGCTCCATGCCAC
>QCWC01000082.1 GCA_013114705.1 Candidatus Nitrosocosmicus sp.
TTGCAGAATCATTTTATAGTTTAATGTTAATAAACCCAGATATTCTATTATTCTACACTAAATTGTAACTCAGATATTGTCTGCTAGATGCAACGAAATGAATTTGCACGTAAGATCGAGAGGATTGATGCTCTGTCAAACAATATTTGTTATTCATTCTCTTTTTTGTTCTTAATGTATTATCAGAAAGATAAGATAAGCCAAGAGTATTATTTTGAAATTCTCTTAGATTTGCAACAAATTTTTTGGGTTACTAGTTACACAATATTTCAAAGGCGGAGGTATCATTCATCAATAACGTCAAATCATATAATGAATTCTCAAGTGATTGCCAAGTTGAATCTGGTCTTCAAATTCCATCCCGCAATGGCGACAGTGCAATGCCCCAGTCGATTCTGCTTCAGATCTTTTTAAAATTACAATTTCATTCAAAGAATGCGGATCTAGTGTTACTACATAGTTATCTATAGCAAACCTAACCAAAATATCTTTTACCTTTTGCTTTACAAGATCTAATTGTTTGTCTTTCTCATCTAATTCGATACCTCTTATTGACGCTCTGTTATCTTCTCGAAGACGGCTATCCTCAACCGTTGAAGCAGATTCATGGTAAACTATCTTAAAATAATTAGTTAAGTTGTTATCATTTGGAAAAAATTCTGCTTCCAGTTCCTTTATTATTTTATCTGTCAACCTTCTATCAACATTCTCTAGGTTCAGAAAAATCGTCAATATCTTTGTATCTCTTTTGCCACCTTTTAATCATACTGTCGTGGATCATCAGACTTGTTATTTATCGCCTTCCCGACATTTTCAATTGACGTTTTTGAAGGATTGTTTTTCTTATTCCTTTTCTTGGTTACCATGAGGGCTACTCCAAACAAGATCACAATCATCGCAATTATTGTCGTGATTGTCAAATCTTCTTTCAGTACCGCCCATCCTAACAAGACTGCTATAACTGGACTAACATAAGCAAATGTATTGGCTAAAGATGCCGAAGTTACTCTTAGCAAATAATAGAAATCTGTAAATCCTACAATTGTGATTATTATTATTAAATAAATTTGAGCGACTATCGATTGAAGCGAAATTTGCATAATATCTAATGACTTGTATTCTGCAAACAAGAAACTGACTGCAGTAAGCATCAATCCGCCGGTTATCATAATCATCCCTGAAGATGCTAAGATGCTTACTGGAAGCTTTGCCTTCGTAGAATATATCGACCCTATTGCCCACGATATGGAACTAATAATCAATGCGACAGCTCCTACCGGGTCCATTTCACCCGAACCAATCGACGGAGCTACAAGAAGCATTAGTCCACCAAAACCGCATCCCAAACCAATCAGAGTCATCTTAGATAAATTCTGTCCAATATTTCCTTTTTTGAACCATCTAAATATTGCATAACCCAATATTGCCACCCAAAGAGGGATGGTTGAATTTAATAACCCTGTCATTCCTGAGGAGAGGAATTGTGCCCCCCAGGTTAGTAATCCTTGGCCCCCCAAAAACAATGTAACACCTAGGATCAAACTGTCTTTCCACTGACTCAAAGTAATTGATTCTCTTTGAGTCTTGACTTGATCTATCGGTAAATTTCCTTTTGAACCGGATTCGGACTGCGGAGCGAATTTTGAATCAGACCTAGATTTTTGATAATATTGAATATAATACAAACTAAAGAGCACTGCACCAGCAATACTGAATCGTAAACCTGCGCTTAATAATGGTGGAATAGTATCAATAGCTACCTTTATTGCCAAAAAACTGGATCCATTTATTACCCATAGGGAAATGAGTATTAACCATAGTTTAGTTTGATTATTCATATTCATATTAAGATTGATACCTAAAGGAGATAAGCGTCATATAATTTTGTTTACTATTAAGCTAGATTTCTATGGTTAAGGATTGTACACCAAATCCCTCTGTGAGCCAATCTAAATTTTTTTCTTTCCATTTTATACTATTTTATAATTATAAAGAAACGTCTTGTCAATATCATTCTCCACATCTACATCGAGATCTATATCATCCTTCCAGGATTTGTTTAATTTTTCTCAAAAATGTATGATTTTCAATTGGTTTTTGTATAAATAGATTTAGATCAGGTAATTCGTGCCCTTTCTCTTGAAACAGATGAAAAGAGTGTTCACTAGAGGTCAGGAAACAAATTTTCGTTTCCTTGTCCAATAATCTAATTTTATAGTAAACTTCATCGCCTGACATGTAAGGTAACTTTAGGTCCAAAACAATCAAGCCATAAAAATTAGGTAGCTAATTCGATAAAGCGGTCCTTGGGTCGTTGATTGTATCAACACTAAATTTGTCGCCTTCTAGTATAATCCTAAGTATAAATGTTGTATCTTGCTCATCGTCAATGATCAAGATTTTCCTCTTATTGGATAAACAATTCGCCGCCAGATCACTTATTCTTGTGTCTCGCTAGAGTTTACAGGTAGATAAAAAGTGAACGTTGCTCCTATGCCCTCTGGATTATTTTCGCCCCATATTCTCCCATTGTGGGCCTCAACAATATTCTTTGAAATAAATAAGCCCAATCCGATACCCTGGAAAGATTTCGTGTTAAATTTTTTGAATAATTTAGCAAATACTTCGTTATCAATCCCTGTTCCATTATCCTTTACGGTAACTTGGACAACTTTGATAGACTTGTCATTTATGAATTTTACCAAGAGTTCTGAGGAAACGCTAATTGTTCCGCCTTTTTCGGGCAAGAACTTTACTGAATTACTGATGAGATTGGAAAGTACTCTACTGATACCATTTTTGTCAGCATATAAGTGAGGATCGCCTTTTAAATCCACGTTGAAATGTATGTCTTTGTTATCAATAGTGGATTTGTAATTTTCCAAATTCTCATTAATAATTTCATTGATTCTAAATTCTTCCTTAACTAAGGTCATTGAGTATCCCTCGATTTTTGTAACATCCAATAAATCTTCGGCAAGTTTTTTTAATCTCTTAGCATTTCTATCAACTATTTCCACCAACTGTTTTTCTTTTTCTCCCTTTGTAGAAAATTTCAAAATATCCAATGCGCCTATAATAGGCTGGATTGGGGTCCTGAGTTCATGAGCTGCGGTGTTGATAAATTCTTTCTGCATTTTATCATTTGACTGCAATTGTTTATATAGTTCAGCTTGTCTCCAAAAACTTTCAAATATCGAATAGTAAGTCAAGACGGTTGACTTACTATTAGAATATGTAACCAATCCGATTGCCTCCTTAGTGGTAGTCTTCGAATCATCTTTTACTTCCACTGCTAGAGAATGTTTTCTATCAATTACTACTATAGAAGCTCTAGTTTGCATACTTGGTTCTATGAACCTGATCTTTACTTTTTCTGAAAGGTCATTTTCATCTATTTCGTTGATTGTTTGAAATACTACCGGGTCTTCAGGGACTAGAATTCTTATCTTGAGGTTAGAAGATTTGAAATTGTCATTTAATAACAACGTAGAAAGCGAATGCTTCTGCCGGATGAACGCTCTAGAAGTAGAAAATATCCCAACAATATCATCAGATGCAGAACTTAGAAGACGGCTTAATACTTCCTCAAACGTTTCGGAGTTTTGTATGATTTCTATTCCCTCATTGTCTATACCGAGCTCGATATCCTTGATTCTGCTTTGAGCATCAATTCCGTTTTTCCAAAGTTCATCAAAAATGGACTTGAAATGTTCTAAATATGCTCTCTCATTGGTTGTCAATAGATTTTGAATTACTTGGCCGCCTTCTGTTTTTTGAATAGTAGCAATCATTTCTTTCTCAGATACAGCAAAGCTTATGGGAGGTAAATTTTTTACATGCCTTATTTCGATCCCTAAATCGAGAAATTTATTCACCATTTGAATATCGTTACTATTCCTTATAGATGTAGTAATCCTTATCCCTCCATGAGACAATGCGTGTTGATACCTGCTAATCCTTTTATAAACTTCAAAATAGTTATTAAAAGCTAATTCTAATCCTGAAACTTTTGTGCATAATACAAATTCTCTGGAATCCATTAATATGTTTCGACTCTTGTTCACAATGTCCTCGATATTTTGGATAATCTTGATATCTTTGAGTACAGAACTCAAGTACTGTTTCGCATCTTGGTCTGAAAATGAAGGTTGTATACCAGTTTTTTGACTCATTGTTTTTTTCTCGGTTTCTATCATTTCTGTTACCTTTTTCTCAATCTCTTGAACCATTTGGGCCGAACCAATGCCTACCAATAACTTTGATTGTTCAATAGCGGAATCTCGTATTGATTGTCTCAATTTTAGATCCTGTGAAACAGTAATTGCTGATGAATACAATCCGAGAGTAAATAAGTATGTGGATATTAGAACCAGAGAATGACCCGCCACACCAAAGGAGGGTTCAATTGCTGAAGTTGATAATGATATCCCTACAATTGTATCTCCTATTCCTGCTAACATCAGGTAGTCTCTCATCTTAGAGGCTTTCATTTTCTTTGCAACTATGAAGAACGCCAAGCCAAATAATATATTACCTGCGATAGTACCAATTCTAAACAATACTCTAAAGTAGTATCTATATGCTTCATCTATGCCTGCAAGGCTCTCCCCTGATAAGAACCCAGGCATCTTACCTATTAGATAAAGTATCAGTGGGAGGGATAGTACAATCCATAGGGATATCGGCATACTACTAATCTTACTATATATGTTTCTTAGTAACATGGTTGATGCAATCCATCTAAATACAAATCCTATCGGCAAAATGATGGAGTTTAAATAATTGTAAGTCTCCAATAGGTGATCTGGTATTACAAAGTATGCAGTTCCATTGCTCTTTGGATCTACAAAGACAATTTGGCCAGCATATTTTTGGGAGTCTTTGTACTGAAAGGAAGATTCCGTTATTGGAGGGGATTGAGATTCGTTTTCATATATGATTTGTATCATCAACAGCTTTGTGCTTGCATCTTCTATAATCGAACATGCTAAAGTTAAAGCTGCCAAAGCATAGAAGAATACTATGGAATTCTTGTATTTGCTAGCTCTGTACCATGAGAAGAATTTGTACGTAATAATGAACATAATGGCGGTCGCTAATACGGAGCTCACTGCAAAAACAAACCTAGATAATACATATCCTGGGTTCCCAAAAAGTAACATTATCATCAGTATTGTTAAAAGCATCCCTTGAACTACAATAACTGACCAATGCATTGCATAACTAACACGGGATTTCTTTCGTAAATCCTTGCTCACGTTATGGGCAAACCTAAGGAGAATAATGGAACCCACCGCGTATCCAATAATTATCGTACAAATGAACGCGATATTTCCGGAGGTTGAGTCATAACTCAGAAGCTGGCGAGTCATTAACAAATCAATAATTACAATAATTATGATTGATACGCCAGTCACAAAAGGTATCATGTTATTTTTGTTATTGTCAATTAAACTACTAATTAGATTATTTCCATTAATACCCAATAACAGTGCTAATCCTATCATGCTATTAGACTTTGTTATTGAGAATCTTGAAAACACAAAAAATAATTGGATATTGTAATAATTTTTGAATATAATAACGTTTTTTCAAAATTTTACCATAAGAACCCAATTTGATGATTTAGAGCAAGTAAATCATAGTCAAGTCGAGTTTCTTTATGGTTGAAATCAGGGTGTAACTATTAGAATAACGTACTCCTTACACAAATTATCATGACTCCTCTTTTAATAGAATTTTGTTTTCAAATTAAAAACAAAATTACTCAACATTATTATTTCGTTAATGCAAGATTCAACCTCCGTTTTAGATTTGGTATCTGGTATCTGGTGGAAACTTTACATTCAATGGTTCTACGATATAGATAACCTTACAACCAAATTATCCTCCAAATATGAGTATAATGAAATATTCAAGCAATTACACCGTTTAATTGAATTATGTCGTTATGTTAAAATAATTACGAAAGGTAACAAGGATTTTATGGTCCATATACATGCAATACCTCAGGGTTATCATTCCGTCAATCCATATATAGTAATTAATAATATTAACAAATTCATTTTATTTCTTCAATCAGTGTTTGGTGCAATCAAGAAAAAGGAAGTGGATAATAATCAAGATGAACATTATGCTGAAGTCATGATAGGGGATACTTGCATTATGATAGAAGAGAATAAAAACGTAAATATGCAAAAAGGAACATATTTGTGGATTTATGTACAAAATGTCAATTCTATTTACAATCAAGCTTTGGCGGCAGGCTGCTTATCTCTGGAATTACCTCAAAGGAAATATGGGGTAGATTTTGTGGCTAAAGTAATTGACCCTTTTGGTATTGTTTGGTTGATTTCTTCATATAATTCAGGTTCTTAGTAACCATTTTTTCATAATGGGGTAGATAGCCAAAGAAATCTTAAAAGATTTGGAAAATATATTATATTACGATTAATTTTGTGCTATAGGGGATACGGGATTTGGGTCGGGTATCTTTGTAAAGTTGCTGTGTTACCTTAACGAATATTCTAATATTTCCTACCTCGATTTAAATATTTTTGCCTTAATCAACCAATTTTTAAAGATCCTTTCGAATAGAAATTTTTCAAAAAAATTGATATGTTTTTTTGATATCCAAACAATATTTTGTCCATAGATTTGTGTTGGTATTGACTTAAGATGTGTCAAATCTAGCACTTGATATTCAAATATTGTATCATTCTTCATAAATTTTGTTGAAATTTACATAAAAAGTAACAGAGTTCTACCATAAAAGCAACTTATATATCGTGGATGTGTATTTTCAGTTAGGAGGACAGGTAAATGCCGGTTGGTGATGAGAAGGGGAAACCAGTATTCCCGGGAATCAATAAGACATTTACAGCTGAAATGCAAGACAGAAGCATTCATTTTGGGATTGAATTTTACAATAGACTGAAATTATTTCCTTGGTGGCTTCACTATCATAAAGGAGATACAGTCGAGTCTGAATTACGAAATAATATATTCAATCTTGGCTGTGAATTTGGATTGGAGCAAAAATGGCTTAAAGGAATTCTCCGTCACACAGTTTCTGAATTTTCAAAGAAAGGTTTAGGAAGTGACTATTACGGGTATCACAATATTCAACACGAACTTGAGGCAGCTTACTTCATACTAATTGCAATAAATGGAATTAATAATTCAAAGGTATATAAGATCTCTCAACAGGAAACGATTTATCTATTTGTAGCTGCATTATTCCACGACTATGATCCACTAAAGGAATTTGACAAACCCAATGAAGATAGTGTTGAATACTTCATTAGAAATGATACTAAGATTAGAAAATATATTCGGAATGCAGGTCTAAATTTGGATATCGTGATGGCACTTATCCATAGAACGGCCTATCCTTTTGAAGGAAAAATTGCAGAGTATTCCATGGTTAAGATAAGACATCTTTTAGATAAGGCAAATATCCCACCAAGTAGTAAACTTGAGAGGGATAGATTTCTAGAACTAGGGTGGTTTCTCTCTGTTTCCGAAAGGATAGCTGGTTATGCACTCGGAGATTATGAGCATGCTAAAGACATGGCTAGACGAAATGCACATGCTCTGGGCTGGCATCCATCGGTAATCAACAAGAATTCAGTAAAGTATTTCGAACAAATGATGATGAATGAGAAAGAAATGTTTGAAATGATAATGTCTGTCCTCCCTTCAAATTTGAAGAAGAATTTTTATGAGAATGTCTCAAAATTTAAGGAGGCATGGAATAAAGAACTAGGACTAAGAGATCTGAAAAAAGGTACCAAATTGGTATTTGTAGTTGAAAATCAAAGAGAATTAAAACAAAATACCATACAAGCCTTAATAGATATTCGTAGAAGTGTCCCTTCTTTGATTCAAATACATGAAGATGATTTCAGAAAAACATTGATCGATGATTTAGCTGTTCTGGTTACTTTAAGAATTGATACTCATGTTGGTAAAATTATTGGTTATGCGAAAGGAGGACCATTGGAGCAATACCAATTACGACCAGGAACCATTGATCTTAATTATGGGTTAAAAAATACTGCTTATTTGGAAGGCATGAGTGTAACAGAGGGGTTTTGGGGTGGAACAGCCGGTCACTTCTTGCGAATAAAATTCTTAAACGAAGCAATGAATAGCGGTTATAAATTTGTGACAGGATACGCACATAGAGATGTAATTTTACAACGAAAGAAAAAAATGGAAATGATTGAAATTGTCCACAAATATGATCCTGACAAACTAGACTATTATAGATTAGACCTAAATAATTCGCTTTATCAAAAGATTGTAACCGATGCTTACGATTTAATTTGCTGAAATCTTATTTTAATGATAATCCTTTGATATATTGCTATAATATTTTTGTATTTTTATTTCGTAAATAGGTAAAAATATAAAATTAGTTCATTTTATTTGAATATTTTATTAAAGTTTGGTTTGTTCCATTCAATCAAAGATCATTGACTGTACCTTTACACATAGTTATAAATGGATGATAATAGTGAATAAAGCAGAGCATTGTCAATAACATCCAAAACCTTTAATACTT